>NZ_JBSFHN010000033.1:0-50717 GCF_053597115.1 Streptomyces sp. NPDC001515 | reverse complement strand
GCTGGATGTGGACGGTGAGTGGGGTCCGCTGACGGACGCGGGTGTGCGCTGGCTCCAGGGGCGCGTGGGGGTGGCGGCCGACGGGCTGTGGGGGCCCGCCACCGAGGCCGCGTACGCCTCGGGCTCCGGCGGCTTGGGCGGGGGAGGCATGACCTCGGTGCGGTCGATCGCCGCCCAGCAGTCGGCGGTGAACGGGATGGGGTACAGCCCGGCGCTGGATGTGGACGGTGAGTGGGGTCCGCTGACGGACGCGGGTGTGCGCTGGCTCCAGGGGCGCGTGGGGGTGGCGGCCGACGGGCTGTGGGGGCCGGCC
This sequence comes from Streptomyces sp. NPDC001515, assembly GCF_053597115.1. Lineage (NCBI taxonomy): Bacteria > Bacillati > Actinomycetota > Actinomycetes > Kitasatosporales > Streptomycetaceae > Streptomyces > Streptomyces sp. NPDC001515. Next base: position 50,404 of record NZ_JBSFHN010000033.1, on the reverse strand, counting down.
ACCGAGGCCGCGTACGACGGCGGTCTCGACAACGGCGCCGGGCTGGTCGTCGACGGGGACTTCGGCCCCGCGACGATCCGGGCCACCCAGCGCGTCATCGGGGTGACCGCCGACGGCGAATGGGGCCCGGACTCCGTCCGGGGTCTCCAGCGCCACCTCAACACCTGGAGCGGTGCCGGACTGGTGGTCGACGGCGACGCGGGGCCCGCGACGTACCAGGCCCTCCAGACGCACCTCAACCGGATGATCGGCGCCGGCCTCGCCGTGGACGGTCTCTGGGGCCCCGGAACCATCAGGGCGCTGCAGACCGCCCTCAACCGGGGCCAGTTCTAGGGCCTGTCCGACAGTCCCTGGCCCGGGAGGCCGTCGTCGTACGGTCCCCCTCCAGCACCCCGTCGGCCGGCGCGAACAGACGCGTCGGCCGACGGGGCCCACGTGCGTTCCGCCGGACCCGGCGGAGCCCCCGTCCGCCGCCCGGCCCGTGGTGTGGCCGTGGGGCACACCGCTCGTCGACACCTGCCCGGCCGACCGCGACTGAGCATGTGTCGAACGATCGTTCAGGGGGCGTGTGCCTCTTGCTCCGACCTGTCCCGGGCCACCGCCGGCGGGAGCCCGCCCCTGGTGCGGGCCGTTGGCCTTGCTCAGCGGTCCGTCCACGGCAGATAACCGGGAAGGTCCTGGGGCACCCGGCCGGGGAACCGCGGATCCCGCTTCTCGAAGAACGACAGCACTCCCTCCTCGGCGTCGGCGCCGCGCACGGTGTCGTACACCAGCCGGGAGTCGAGCCGGTGAACCTCCTCGGGCGAGTCCGCCCACGCCATGCGGTGGACGAGCTGCCGGATGACGGCCACGGAGACCGGCGCGGTGCGCGCCGCCAGCTCACGGGCCAGGGCGTACGCGGAGTCCAGCACCTCGTCGGCCGGGTGCAGGCTCGTCACGAGCCCCGCGCGCAGCGCCTCGTCGGCCGGGACGATCCGCCCCGACACCAGCCAGTCCATCGTCGCGGTCATGCCGACCAGGCGCGGCAGGAACCACGCGGACCCGCCCTCGGGCACGATGCCGCGCCGGCTGAACGGGAAGCCGAACCGCGCGTCGTCGGCCGCCAGCCGGAAGTCGGCCGGCAGCAGCATCGTCGAGCCGACGCCCACCGCCGCGCCGCGCACGGCCGCGATCACCGGTTTGTCGAGCGCGTACAGGACCCGGGTGACGACACCGGCCGGCTCCTGGTAGGTCCCGGCGGCGTACTGCTCGGCGGCCTCGGGGTCGCCGGCCGCCGAGAAGCCGCGGTTCCCGCCGTCGCCCCCGGCGAGATCGGCGCCGACGCAGAAGTCCCGGCCCGCGCCGGTGAGGACGACGACCCGCACCTCCGGATCGGCGTCGGCGCGGCGCAGCGCGTCGGCGATCTCCAGCGCCATCGGTTCGGTGAAGCCGTTGCGGGCCTCGGGTCGGTCGAGGGTGACGGTCGCGACGCGGTCCGCGACCCCATAGACGATCTGCTCGTACGCGGCGGTGTGCGGCGCGGTGTCGGTCATCGGCGTGCTCCCTGTGCGGTGGCGGATCAGACCGCGCCGTCGGCGCGAAGGACGGAGACCGCGGCCTCGTCGTAACCGAGGCCGCGCAGAACGGAGTCGGTGTGCTCACCCACGGCGGGCACGGGCCCCATGCGCGGGACGAGCCCGTGGGGCGTGGCCGGCGGCAGGAGCGCCTTCACCGGCCCGCCCGGCGTGTCGACGTCCCGCCAGCGTTCCCGGCCCGCGAGCACCGGATGGTCGAGGAACTCACCGACCGTGCGCAGGCGCGCGTTGGCCACCCTCGCCTCGTCCAGCAGTTCCACCGCCTCCTCGCCCCCGAGTTCGGCGAAGCGCGCGGCGACGATCGCGTTGAGCTCGGCGCGGTGGGCGACCCGGGCGGAGTTGCGGTGGAAGCGCCGGTCGCCGGCGAGCCCCGCCGCGTCCAGGAACACCGCGCAGAAAGAGGCCCATTCACGCTCGTTCTGGATGGCGAGCAGGACCGTGCGCCCGTCCGCCGTCTCGTACGGGCCGTAGGGGGCGATCGTCGCGTGCTGGGCGCCCACCCGCTCCGGCTGCGTGCCCGCGTACGCCGTGTAGTACATCGGTGAGCCCATCCACTCGGCCAGAGCCTCGAAGAGCGACACCTCCACGTGCCTGGCCTCACCCGTGGCTCGGCGCTCGTACAGGGCGGCGAGGATGCCCGAGTACGCGTACATGCCGGCGGCGATGTCGGCGACGGAGATGCCCACCTTGGCGGGCTCCCCGGGTGGGCCGGTGAGCGAGACGACCCCGGTCTTGCACTGGACCAACAGGTCGTACGCCTTGCGCCCGGCCCACGGGCCGTCGTTGCCGTAGCCGGAGATGTCGCAGACGACGAGGCCGGGATGACTGACCGCCAGGGTGTCGGCGCCGAGCCCCAGTCTGCGGGTAGCGCCGGGGGCGAGGTTCTGCACGAAGACGTCGGCACCGTCCAGCAGCCGGCCCAGCACCTCGCGCCCGCCCGGCGTCTTGATGTCCAGGGTGAGGGACTCCTTCGAGCGGTTCAGCCACACGAAGTAGCTCGACTGCCCGTGGACGGACTCGTCGTAGCCGCGGGCGAAGTCCCCGGCCCCCCGGCGTTCCACCTTGATGACGCGGGCGCCGAGGTCCGCGAGCTGTCGGGTGGCGAAGGGTGCGGCGACGGCCTGTTCGAGGCTGACGACGGTGATGCCGTGGAGCGGAAGCCTTGTCATGGCGGGTCGAGGGGCTGAGGGCGGGGAGCGCGGTGCCCGGCATGCCCGATGCGCGGCATGTCCGGTGCGCGTTCCCGGTCCGGGCGGGCGAGGACGGCGGGGACGTCGAGGGCCGGGGCCGACGCCCTGGCCCAGTGGGCCGGTGCGGCGGCGGAGTGCGGCATGCGGGCTCCTGGGGGAGGGGCCTTCGGGGTCTCGGGCGCGCGGTGCGGAATCGGCCCGGCCGGGACCCGGAGGCGGGCCGGGAGGTCGTACCGCACGGTACCTGACTGAACGATCGCTAAGCCAGCCTCGGGGCAACCCCGACTGCCCCCGCCCGCGACGCGGCGGGGGCGCCGGCGGTCGCGCGGACGTCGAACCCGAATTCTGCCTGTACCGGTTTATTGACGGGCAACGTAGGGCGGGGTAGCTCGGCTGTCAAACAATCGAGAACGGGATGCTACTGCTGGTAGAAACCATAAAGTGAACGACCTTCATGCCTGGCCAGCAGGTTTAGCGGTTTAGTTCTTGACGCCTTCCGTTGGCGCGCCAACGAATGGCGAACCGGCTATTGACACCGGCGTAACACCCGGTGCCTCATGGTGGGCGACGGGCTTGGAGCGGTTCACCGGGCCGAAGTCGCCGCCGTCCCACGACGGTTGTCCGGTGTTCACCCCCACACCCATGACGTCTGCGAAGCCTGCCCCCGGCGCCACCCCGCCGGTCCGGTCACGGTGCTCGTCCGGCATGCCCCACCCCTGCGCGGGGCGGTGCTTGGACATCGTTGTCATGGTGGCGTCCCCACCCCGTGGAGCCGTCCGGCCCGAGCCCGTCCCACCCCCTGCGCACCCGAGGAGAGAGATGCGAAAGCCGAGAAACTCCCTGATCACCACGGCCGGACTGGCCTGCGCCGCCGTCCTGGGTCTGCTGGCATCGGTCACCGGCCCCGCCGTCGGCGAGGCCGCGGCCGCCCCGACCGGAATCCGGGTCAGCGACGGTCGTGTGGTCGAGGCGAACGGCAACGACTTCGTCATGCGCGGCGTGAATCACGCCTACACCTGGTACCCGGAGCGCACGACCGCCCTCGCCGACATCGCGGCCAAGGGCGCCAACACCGTCCGAACCGTCCTGAGCAGCGGCGACCGGTGGACCCGTACGAGCGCCACCGAGGTCAGCGGCATCATCGGCCAGTGCAAGGCGAACAAGGTCATCTGCGTGCTGGAGGTCCACGACACCACCGGCTACGGCGAGGACGGCGCCGCCACCACCCTGGACAAGGCCGCCGACTACTGGATCGGCCTGAAGAGCGTCCTCCAGGGACAGGAGGACTACGTCGTCGTCAACATCGGCAACGAGCCCTTCGGCAACACGAACTACACGGCGTGGACGGACGCCACGAAGAGCGCCATCGGCAGACTCCGCGCCGCCGGCCTCACCCACGCCCTCATGGTGGACGCGCCCAACTGGGGCCAGGACTGGTCCGGCACCATGCGCTCCAACGCCGCCTCGGTCTTCGCCTCCGACCCCGACCGCAACACCATCTTCTCGATCCACATGTACGGGGTGTACGACACCGCGACGGAGGTCCAGGACTATCTGAACAGCTTCGTCGCGGCGAAACTCCCCCTCGTCATCGGTGAGTTCGGTGACATGCACAGTGACGGGAACCCGGACGAGGACGCCATCATGGCGACCGCCCGGTCCCTCGGCATCGGCTACCTCGGCTGGTCCTGGAGCGGCAACGGCAGCGGTGTCGAATACCTCGACATGGTCAACGGATTCGACGCGGACTCCCTGACCGGCTGGGGCCGGCGCTTCTTCGACGGCGCCGACGGCATCGCCGCCACGTCCGAGCGCGCGACCGTGTACGGCGACGGGGGCCAGAACCCCGGCGGTGGTGGCCAGGAGGGCGGCACGGCGCCCAACGGCTATCCGTACTGTGTGAACGGGAGCGCGTCGGATCCGGACGGTGACGGCTGGGGCTGGGAGCAGAGCCGCTCGTGCGTCGTCCGGGGCAGCGGCGCGGACGGCGGCGGATCGGGGAGCGGTACGGCGCCCAACGGCTATCCGTACTGTGTGAACGGCAGTGCGTCGGATCCGGACGGTGACGGCTGGGGCTGGGAGCAGAGCCGGTCCTGCGTCGTCCGGGGCAGCGGCGCCGACCACTGAGTCCCGCCCGCGGGCACGCACGGCCGGCCGGTCCGGGATTTCCCGGGCCGGCCGGCCCTCCCGTGGCAGGACGGAACGTCCGCGCGGAATCAGCCGGTCGTGGAACTCCGGGGCCGCGGCCCGTCCCCGGCCCGCCGCCCCGGCCTACCCCGCCGCCAGCTCCCCGAGCAGCCGCCAGGTCCGGCGGCGGTTCGCCTCCCCGGCCAGGTCCGTGCCGGAGAACACCACCTCCGTCGCCCCGGCGTCCCGGTAGCGCCGGACCTCCTCGGCCACCGCCTTCTCGTCGCCGATCACGGCCACCTCCCCGGCCCGGCGGGCGCCCGAGAGCTCGATGACCCGTGCGTACGAGGGGAACTGCTCGTAGAACGCGAGCTGTTCGGTCGCCAGGGCGCGGGCGCCCTCGGGATCGTCGGTGACCACGCCGTGGACCAGGGCCACGATGCGCGGCGCCGGCCGGCCGGCCGCCTCGGCGGCCGCGGTCACGGCCGGGACGATGTGCTCGGCCAGGGCCCGGGGCCCCGCCAGATAGGGCAGGATCCCGTCCGCCAGTTCGCCGCTCGCCCGCAGCGCCTGCGGGCCCATCGCGGCGACGAGCAGCGGAACCCCGCCCTCGGCGCCCGGCACGCGGGCGGGGAGCGGGGTGGAGGCGGTGATCAGCTCGCCGTGGAAGTCGACCGTGCCGTCCTCGGTGAGCGCGCGCAGCGCGGTGAGGAACTCCCGCAGCCGCGCGATCGGACGCTCGTACGGGATGCCGAACCCCGTCTCCGTCAGCGGCTTCGTGCCGAGCGCCAGCCCGAGGTGGTAGCGCCCGTGCGTGGCGGCCTGGGCCGTCTGCGCCTGGCTGGAGACGATCAGCGGATGGCGCCCGAAGACCGGGATCGCCGAGGTGCCCACCTGGAGGCCGGGCACCTCCCTGCCGACGATCGCCGCCAGCTGCGGGGAATCGGCGCCGAAGGTCTGCCCGAACCAGGCGGAGCGCAGCCCCGCTGCGGCGGCCTCCCGGGCGAGGTCCACGGTGGCGTCGATCTGGTTCTCGGATGCGGTCGCGCTGAGCGCTACTCCTAAGGTCATGCAGGGGGAACCGGGCGTCGCCGCCCCCGCATTCCGGATCGCGTATGACGGGTTCATGTCGGTCATATGAACCGTTCGAACACCCCCGGCAAGATCGAAAGACCGACGGGTTACCATATGAGCGCCGCCTAGCTCGAAAGATAAACCTGTGACTGTCAATGACGACTCGTTCACCAACTGGAAGAACCGCGAGGAGATCGCGGAGTCGATGATCCCGATCATCGGGAAGCTGCACCGGGAGAGGGACGTCACCGTCCTCCTCCACAGCCGCTCCCTGGTGAACAAGTCGGTGGTGAGCATCCTCAAGACCCACCGCTTCGCCCGGCAGATCGACGGCGAGGAGCTCTCGGTCACCGAGACGCTGCCCTTCCTCCAGGCCCTCACCACGCTCGACCTGGGCCCCTCGCAGATCGACATCGGCATGCTCGCCGCCCTGTACAAGGCGGACGACCGGGGTCTTTCCGAGGCCGAGTTCGCCGCCGACGCCGTCGCCGGCGCCACGGGCGAGAACAAGATCGAGCGCCGCGAGCCCCGCGACGTCGTGCTGTACGGCTTCGGCCGCATCGGCCGGCTCCTCGCCCGGCTCCTCATCGAGAAGGCCGGCTCCGGCAACGGACTGCGGCTGCGCGCCATCGTCGTCCGCAAGGGCAAGGGCCAGGACATCGTCAAGCGCGCCTCGCTGCTGCGCCGCGACTCGATCCACGGACAGTTCCAGGGCACCATCACCGTCGACGAGGCGAACAACCGGATCGTCGCCAACGGCAACGAGATCCAGGTCATCTACTCCGACGACCCCACGTCGGTGGACTACACGGCCTACGGCATCGACGACGCCATCCTGATCGACAACACCGGCAAGTGGCGCGACCGCGAGGGACTCTCCAACCACCTGCGCCCCGGTATCGCCAAGGTCGTCCTCACCGCCCCGGGCAAGGGCGACGTCCTCAACGTCGTGCACGGCGTCAACCACGACATGATCAAGCCGGACGAGCAGATCATCTCCTGTGCCTCCTGCACCACCAACGCGATCGTGCCGCCGCTGAAGGCCATGGCCGACGAGTACGGCGTGCTGCGCGGCCACGTCGAGACGATCCACTCGTTCACCAACGACCAGAACCTGCTGGACAACTACCACGGCTCCGACCGCCGCGGCCGCTCCGCGCCGCTCAACATGGTGATCACGGAGACGGGCGCCGCCTCGGCCGTCGCCAAGGCCCTCCCGGACCTGGAGGCGACCATCACGGGCAGCTCCATCCGGGTGCCCGTGCCGGACGTGTCGATCGCCATCCTCAGCCTGAAGCTCGGCCGCGAGGCCACCCGCGACGAGGTCCTGGAATACCTCCGCGACGTGTCGCTGACCTCGCCGCTCAAGCGGCAGATCGACTTCACGACCGCCCCCGACGCGGTCTCCAGCGACTTCATCGGCTCCCGGCACGCCTCCATCGTGGACGCGGGCCCCACCCAGGTCGACGGCGACAACGCCATCCTCTACCTCTGGTACGACAACGAGTTCGGCTACTCGTGCCAGGTCATCCGGGTCGTGCAGTACGTCTCCGGCGTGGAGTACCCGACCTTCCCCGTACCGGCGAACTGACCGCCGGACCCCAGGCCCCGGTGGCCCGCTCGCACGAACGGGCAGGCCACCGGTCTTACCTCGCAGGTCCCGCGGGGGCCGGACCCACCCGTCACGGGAGGTCCGGCCCCTGCCGGTGCTCAGCCGCCGGAGCGCGCGGCGGACACCGACGCCGGAGCCGGCGCGTACCCGGCCGCCCGGGTGGTGAACGTGCCCCGGCCCTGTGTGCGGCTGCGCAGCGCCGTCGCGTAACCGAACAGCTCGGCCAGCGGCACGGTCGCCGTGACGACCGCCGCACCGGCCCGCGCGGCGGAACCGGACACCCGGCCGCGCCGCGCGGCCAGATCGCCGAGCACCCCGCCCACCGACTCGTCGGGCACGGTCACGGTGACCTCGGCCACCGGTTCCAGCAGCACCATCGCACTGGCCCGCAGCGCCTCCCGCAGCGCCAACCGCCCCGCCGTGCGGAACGCCATCTCCGACGAGTCCTTCGCGTGCGTCGCACCGTCGGTCAGCGTCACCCGCAGCCCGGTCACCTGATGGCCGCCCAGCGGGCCCTCCGCCAGCGCGTCCCGGCAGCCGGCCTCGACCGCCCGCACGTACTCCTGCGGCACCCGGCCCCCGGTCACGGACGAGCGGAACGCGAACCTCGTCCCGTCCGCACCCCCGTCCTCCGGCGTCTCCCACGGTTCGACGTCGATGACGACATGGGCGAACTGCCCGGCCCCACCGTCCTGTTTGACGTGCCGGTACACCAGACCCGACACGCCCCGACCCACCGTCTCCCGGTAGGAGACCTGCGGCCGGCCGACCCGCAGCTCCAGCCCCTGGTCCCGGCGGATCTTCTCCGCAGCGACCTCCAGATGGAGTTCGCCCATGCCGGAGAGCACGGTCTGACCCGCCTCCGGATCCGTGCGCACGAGCAGCGAGGGGTCCTCCTCGGCCAGCCGGACCAGCGCGGCCATCAGCCGTTCCGTGTCCGTGCTCCGCCGGGCCTCGACCGCCACCGAGACCACCGGATCGGCCACCACGGGCGGTTCGAGGACCAGCGGGGCGTCCGGCGCGCACAGCGTGGCACCGGCCCGCGCGGCCTTCGGACCGATCACGGCGACGATGTCCCCCGCCACCGCCGTGTCCACATCGACGTGGCGGTCCGCCCGGACCCGCAGGATCCGGCCGACGCGCTCCGTACGCCGGGTGCCGGCGTCCAGCACCGATTCCCCCTTCCCGACCGTGCCCGAGTACACCCGCAGATACGTCAGCCGGCCCGTCGGGCCCGCGCTCACCTTGAACACCAGCGCCGCGAACGGCGCCGCCGGATCGGCCGCCCGCTCCTGCTCCTCGTCACCGGCCGTGCCCCGCACCGGCGGCACGTCCAGCGGCGAGGGGAGGTACGCGACGACGGCCTCCAGCAGCGGTTCGACCCCCCGGTTGCGGTACGCCGAACCGCACAGCACCACGACGCCCTCACCGGTCCGGGTCAGCTCCCGCAGGGCGGCGGCCAGCGTCGCGTCCGCGAGCGCCGAACGCGCGCAGAACTCCTCCAGCGCCCCCGGATGCAGTTCGGCGACCGTCTCCTCCAGCAGCCGCCTGCGCCGTCCGGCCTCCTCCCGCAGCTCCTCGGGAACCTCCCCCTCCTCGTACGTGTCCCCGCCGTCGGCCCAGACGAGCGCCCGCATGCGGACCAGGTCCACCACCCCGGTGAATCCGTCCTCCCGGCCGATCGGCAGCTGGACCACGAGCGGAACCGTCCGCAGCCGGTCCCGGATCGAGGCCACCGCCGCGTCGAGGTCGGCGCCCGCCCGGTCCAGTTTGTTGACGAACGCGATGCGCGGCACCCCGTACCGGTCGGCCTGGTGCCAGACGGACTCGCTCTGCGGCTCCACGCCCGCGACGGCGTCGAAGACGGCGACCGCCCCGTCGAGCACCCGCAGGGAACGCTCCACCTCGTCGGCGAAGTCGACGTGCCCCGGTGTGTCGATGAGGTTGATACGGTGCCCCGCCCAGGAACACGTCACGGCCGCCGCGAAGATGGTGATCCCGCGATCGCGCTCCTGGGAGTCGAAGTCCGTGATCGTGGTCCCGTCGTGGACCTCGCCGCGCTTGTGGGTCGTCCCGGTGGCGTAGAGGATCCGCTCGGTGACGGTGGTCTTGCCGGCGTCGACATGGGCGAGGATGCCCAGGTTGCGCACGCGGTCGAGCGGGCTGGCGGGCTTGCGGTGGGGTTCGGTACGCACGGTCCGTGCCTTTCGGGGTGATCCGGAGGAAGACGGCGCGAATGCCCGGACGAAACGACCCCGGCCGGGGCCCCGGAACCCCCGCGACCGCCGCGCGGCACGGCGAATCGGGCCGGTGCCGCAACGGACGGCACGTCAGAAAGGAAGCGGGGGTCAGGCGTTCGTCACGGGTGTCCGGGGCCGGCCGCGCAGCCGGCGCCGGGCGGACCTGGACACCAGGATCACCTCGTACCGCGACGGGGGCACGACGGCGGCGGTGCGGTAGCGCATGGCCGGTCTCCCCTCGATGGTCACGGTATGCACGGCGGCGACGGGCCGCGGTGCGGGTGCGCAGCGAGTCTAGGGAGCCGGGCGCGGCGGGGGGAACCGGTTTTCCGGCGCCGTGGCGGGCCCGTGGCCGAACAGGGACGACCCCGTTGCGCGGGGCGCGCAACCATCACACCGGCGTCCGGCCCACGGCGCACGCCGAACCGGTCCGCGTCCGCCGCCTCGCCTCCCGGGGCGGCTCGACGAGGCGCCGACCGTGCCGAGGCCCTGGGGGAACCGACCGGCGCGCCGAGGAGCCGGTCGCCCACGCCGTCCGCGTCGCCGCATTCGCCGAGGCCCGGGAGAACCGGGTCGTCACGCGGACCCGGCGCCGGGCACGGACGGGCCGTGGCCCGGCGTTCGACTAGCGGACGCGCCGACCCGGGCGGCGCCGCCCCGTTCCCGGGCGCCGCGACAGCCCGCGTGGCGCCGACGGCCGCCACCGGCGGGCGCTGCGCAGCGCGTTGCGCCCGCAGTCGCGCCATTCGGCCGGCGAGACACCCGTGCCCTGGGGGTTGCGGGTGATCAGCGCGTTGACCGGGGTGTGCGGGTCGAGCGTGAGGGTGCGGGCCATCAGGACGCCGATCACCAGCGGGGCGAGGCTGACGGCCAGTGCGGTGCCGGTGCCGGTGATCGTCCGGATGCGCGGGCGGGGTGCTTCGGGAGCCATGGCCCCATTCCAGCGCCGCCGGGACGCGGCGGGATGGGGCGGCGTACTCAGACCGGACGGCCCGGGTACTCACCCGGGCCGCTCCGCGTACCGTCGTGGCCGGTGTGCGCTACGCGTTGGTGCCGGGGCCCGAGCCCATGCCCGAGGCCGCCTTGATGCCCTTGGTGATCCTGTCCAGATCGGACAGGGCGGGCGCCTTCGGATTGATGTCGAAGCCGGAGCGGACGACGATCAGCATGTCGGGGGAGTGCGGCGAGGGGAACGCCAGGGACTCCACGTACCCGTCGTCGCCGGTCTTCGTCACCACCTGCCAGCGCACCCGGTAGCCCTGCTGCCCGGCCACGGTGACGGCCTCGGACTTCAACTGCCGGTGCGAGGTGATGCCGCCGTAGATCTTCTCGCCGTACGACTCCTCGGCGTTGGCCGCGATGTCCTTCTCGGCCGTCTCCTTGGCGGTCCTGGTGGTCAGCTTCAGTGCCGCCGCGGGAACGGAGAACACGCCGCCGCGCACACAGCTCTCGCCGCTGTCGCCGGGGCACTTGTACGTACCGGTGGTGACCCCGGCGCCCATGCCCGACTCGCCCTTCCAGCCGTCGAGGACCGGGATGCTGATGCCGCTCGCCATGTCCGTGGCGTAGCCGTCCTCGGTCTTCGGGCGCTGCTGGTCGGGGGCCTGGTTCCCGCCGCCGTTCCCTTTCTCCCCGTCCTCGCCGCCCCGGCCGTCCGGCCCGCCGGGCTGTCGGCCGGGGGCGGAGGTGGGGCCGTCGGACGGGGCCGAGGTCTTCGCGTCCGACGCCGTGGAATCGTCGTCGAGGAGGACGACTCCGCCACCGATGGCGGCGAGGACCACCACGGCCGCGGTGATGCCGACGCCGATGCGTATCCGGCGGCTTCGGACCGCGGCCGGCGGGACCCTGAGGTGATCGGTCCACTGCGTGCCGTCCCACCAGCGCTCCTGGAGGGGGCCATAACCTGTGTACCCGGGGTCTGGATGCCAGCCGGGCGGGCTCGTCTGCGTCACGACAGCCACCGTAACCGGGCTGCGTGAGAATCCTATGAATCGGGTCGGACGGGCGAAGCCCGGCACGCCGGGACCCGGCTCGGACCGTGCCGCAGGGGCGATTTCGGGCCACTCCGGTCCGATGTCGCGGTTGTCTGCTTTGGTGTCTTGTCGGCCCGTGGCGCCCCGCGCATGCTGGTGCCCAGTCACCCGGCGTCAGGCCCCCGTCGCCCCGTGCGGCACGGCGGCGGTCCCGCCGCCGAGGCCGAGGCCCGTCAGGGAGAGGGACCCGCATGGAATCCGGACGCTGCCCCGTGCTCGACTCGTCCGGCACCCGCCTCCACGCCGAGGCCGCCCGGCTCCGTGCCGAAGGTTCCGCGACCCGCGTCCGACTCCCCGGCGACGTCGTCGCCTGGTCGGTGACCCGGTACGACGTCGTACGGCGGCTCGCCGCCGACCGGCGGGTCTCCCGCGACGCCCGGCAGCACTGGCCCGCCCTCGCCTCGGTGCCCCAGGAGTGGTCCCTCAACGTCTGGGTGCGCGTCGTCAGCGCCTTCACCTCCTACGGCGACGAGCACCGCAGGCTCCGCGACCTCATCGCCACCGCCTTCACCCCCCGCCGCACCGAGGCGCTGCGCCCCCTCGTGCACGCCCTCGTCGAGCGGCTGATCACCGGCCTGCGGTCCACCGCCCCCGGCGAGAGCGTCGATCTGCGGGCCCGGTTCGCCTATGTCGTCCCCACCGAGGTCATCTGCGAGCTGTTCGGGGTCCCCGCCGTCATGCGGGCCCGGGTCCGGCGGGTCATCGACGCCGCGCTCGACACCGGCGCGCCGCCCGAAAGGGCCGCCGCCGACTACGGCGCACTGCTCGCCTGCATGGCCGATCTGATCGCCCTCAAACGCGCGGAGCCCGGCCCGGACATGACGAGCGATCTGATCGCCGCCCGTGACGGAGAGGCGCGACTCGACGAGGAGCAACTCGTCTCCACCCTCCTCCTGATGATCGGCGCCGGGTCCGAGACCGCCGTCAATCTCATCTCCAAGGCGGTCGTCGCCCTGGTCACCCACCCGGACCAGCTCGCCCTGGTACGGTCCGGCGCGATCGGCTGGGGCGCCGTGATCGAGGAGACCCTGCGCCTCGAAGGGCCCATCATGCACATGCCGTTGCGCTACGCGGTCGAGGACATCGACCTCGGAGACGTCGTGATCAGGAAGGGCGAGGCGATCCTCCTCGCCTTCGGCGCGGCGGGCCGCGACCCGGCCCTGCACGGCGGCACCGCCTGCGAGTTCGACGCCCGCCGCCCCTCCTCGGAGCATCTCGCGTTCGGCCACGGCGTCCACTTCTGCCTGGGCGCACCGCTGGGGCGCATGGAGGCGGACATCGCGCTGCGGGCGCTGTTCGACGCCTTCCCGGACCTGGCCCTGGCCGTACCGGAGGACCAACTCGTCCCGCAGGCCTCGTTCATCGCCAACGGCTACCGCGAACTGCCCGTGGTCCTGCGGCCGGTGACCGCCCCGGCGGGCGTGGACGGCTGACGCACGGACGCGCGGGGGAGGCGTACGGCCGCGCTTCCTCTGGTCTAGACAATTAATGCGGTCGCTCGCTAGCATCCGCCGCGAAGCGGCCCGCCGCCGACGACCGCGCCGGGCCGGGCGCGGCAGGAACGAGGACCCATGGAAACGACCGCTGCCGACCGCAGGTTCGCCGAGGACTACCGGCACGCGCGCGAGATCCCGCGCGACGGACTCACCGCCTGGCGCGCCGCCGTGGCCGCCGAGGTCGATCTGCGCCCCGGCAGCACCGTGGTGGACGTCGGCGCCGGCACCGGGGCCTTCGCCTCCGCGTTCGCCGACTGGTTCGGCGCCCGGGTGCTCGCCGTGGAGCCCTCCGACGCCATGCGCGCGCTGATCCCGCGCACCGACGACATCTCCGTGCACGACGGCCGCGCCGAGGCGCTGCCCCTGCCGGACGCCTGCGCGGACGCGGCCTGGCTCGGTTCCGTCGTCCACCACATCGGCGATCTGGAGACCGCCGCCGCGGAACTGCGCCGGGTGCTGCGGCCCGGCGCCCCCGTCCTCGTCCGCAACTCCTTCCCCGGCCGCTGCGCACGCGATCTGCGGGTGCGCTTCTTCCCCGGCGCCGAACGCATCGTCGACGGCTACCCGACCGTCGAGGAGACCTGCGCGGCCTTCGCCACCGCCGGCTTCTCCCGCGTCGCCCTGCACGCCGTACCGCAGGAGAGCGCGCCGAGCCTGGCCGACTTCGCGGACCGGATACGGCGCGACACCGACGCCAAGCTCCGCGGCCTCACCGACGCCGAGTTCGAACGCGGCATGCTGCGGCTGCGCAGCGCCGCGGCGGAGGAACCGGGACGGCCGGCGGTCAGCTGGATGGACCTGCTCGTGCTCTCCTGACCCGGCGCGACGCCCGGCGAAACCGCCGTGACGCGGTGCGGGGGACCGCCTAAGGTCACCGCATGGACCGGATGAACCGTATGACCGAGAACGACGAGGCGGCCGTGCGGGCGGCCGTCGCGGGCGAACTGCGTCTGCTCGACCCGCGTGTGCGGGCGTCCGACGAGGCGGTGACGGCGCTGCTCGACCCCGAGTTCCTGGAGTTCGGCGCCTCGGGGCGCCGCTACGACCGGGCCTCGGTCCTGGCCGTCACCTCCGCCCCCGACGACGACGCCGAACCGGTCGTGACGAGCGAGATGTCCGGCGTACGCCTGGCCCCGGACATCGTCCACCTGACGTACGTGTGGCGGCGCGGCGGGCGCCGGGTCCGGCGCAGCTCCCTGTGGCGCCGTTCGCCGGACGCCGGCTGGCGCATGTACTTCCACCAGGGCACCCCGGCCCACGGGGGAGAACCGCCCGCCTGAGGAGGGTGCTCGGTATGCCCTTACTCCGGTCCGACCACATGACGGGTGTGACATAGTCGGATCCATGGACTCAGGCCGGAGCGGGGAGCAGGAGCGGCGGATGCCTGTCGAATGGCAGCCCGTACGCCAGTCCCGCACCCATGAACTCGTACTGCAGAGCATCGAGGAGCAGGTCTTCGCCGGAAAGCTGCGGGCCGGCGACCGGCTGCCGCCCGAGCGCGAGCTGGCCCCCGTCTTCGGGGTCAGCCGCTCCGCCCTGCGCGAGGCCCTCCGGGTGCTGGAGACCATCGGCGTGCTGGTCGCCCAGCCCGGCCGGGGCCCGGACTCCGGAGCCCGGATCGTGCGCAACCCCGACGACGCCCTCGGCCGGCTGCTGCGCCTCCACTTCGCCCTCGGCAGCTACAGCCTGCACGACGTGATGGAGGCCCGGGTCGCCCTTGAGCGGGCCAGCTTCGCCGCCGCCGCGACGCACGCGGACGAGGAGGACCTGGCGGAGGCCGGTGCCGCGGTCGAGGGCATGGGGCGCGCGGACATCGGCCCCGAGGAGTTCAACGAACTCGACACCCAGTTCCACGTCAAGGTGGCCGGCAGCTCCGGCAACGCCCTGACCTCGACGCTGACGGCCGCGGTGCGCGAGTCCGTACGGCCGCTCATCCTGAAGGCCCTCGAAGAGGTCGACGACTGGCCGGCCACCCGGGCCGCGCTGAACGGCCAGCACGCCGAACTGCTGCGGCTGGTGCGCGCCGGTGACGGGGAGGCGGCGGCGGATCTGGCCGAGCGCCATATCCGCGGCTTCCACGGCACGCTGGTCGACGAGGACCGGACCGGTGCCGCCGGCGAAGAGGCCGACGGCACCGCGTAGTCCGGGGCCCGGCGCGTTACGGCAGCATCCAGGACAGGACCGGCGTGGACTGGAGGTAGACCAGCACGCAGAGGATGGCCAGCATCCCGATGCTGTAGCCGGCCACCTTGCGGAGCAGGACGCGCTCCGAGCCGGGCATGCCCACGGCCGTCGCCGCGATCGTGAGGTTCTGCGGGCTGACCAGCTTGGCGACCACACCGCCCGAGGTGTTGGCGGCGACCAGCAGGGTCGGGTCGATCCCGGCGGTCTGGCCGGCGGTCTGCTGGAGGTTGGCGAACAGGGCGTTGGCGGAGGTGTCGGAGCCGGTCACCGCGGTGCCCAGCCAGCCGAGCGTCGGCGAGAGCAGGGCGAACAGGCCGCCCGCCGTCGCCAGCCAGGTGCCGATGGCCACGGTCTGGCCGGACTGGTTCATCACATAGCTCAGCGCCAGGACCGTGGCGACGGTGGCGATGGCCACCCGCATGTTCGTCAGCGTGCGGCCCGCGGCGGAGAGCGCCATGCCCCCGGTCATCGGGTAGCTGTCCCGATCACGGGCGAACCGGTAGACCAGCGTGACCAGGATGCCCGAGAGGATCAGCAGGGTCCCGGGGTTGGCCAGCACCTCCAGCTTGTAGATCGCGCTGGAGGACGGCTCGCCGGCCGTCGTGAGCAGTTCGCCGTAGAGTCCGGGCCACTCGATCGTCAGATCGGCATGGGCGAGCAGCGCCGGCACGTCGATCCCGCCGACGTTCAGCTTGGCCAGCGCGAAGATGACGATGACCAGCAGGTACGGCAGCACGGCGTAGACGACGCGGTGCCGGGTGAGCGCCTGCGACTCGACCTGCGAGCGCTGGTCGTCGGGGGTGGCCGGCTTCCAGAAGCGCAGCATCAGCACGGCCGCGCCGAACCCGGCGAGCGAGGCGACGACATCGGTCAGCTCGTACGCGAAGTGGCCCGAGCACCAGAACTGGGCCAGCGCGAAGACGACACCGGTGACCAGGGCGATCGGCCAGAGCTGGCGGATGCCCCGGGCGCCGTCCACCACGAACAGCAGCAGCAGGGGAACGAACAGGGCGAGCAGCGGGGACTGGCGGCCGATGACCGCGGCGATGTCGTCGGCCGGGATGCCGGTCAGGTTGCCCGCCGTGGTGACGGGGATGGCCATCGCGCCGAAGGCCACCGGGGCGGTGTTGGCGAGCAGGACCGTCACCGCCGCCTTGACCGGCGGCAGGCCGAGCGCCATCAGCATGACGGCGGTGATGGCGACGGGCGCGCCGAAGCCGGCTAGCGCCTCCAGCAGCCCGCCGAAGCAGAACGCGATCAGCATGGCCTGGACGCGCAGATCGCCCCGGCCCACCGAGCTGAACGAGCGGCGCAGGTCCTCGAAGCGGCCACTGACGACCGTGAGCTCGTAGAACCAGATCGCCGCGACCACGATCAGCATCACCGGGAACAGACCGAAGACCAGGCCCTGGGAGGCCGAGAGCAGCCCGAGTCCGACCGGCATCCCGAAGCCGAGCACGGCCACCAGCAGGGCCGTGGCCACCGAACCCAGGGCCGACACCAGGGCCGAACGCTTCGCCACCATCAGGAGCACGAAGAACATGACGAGCGGGACGAGGCTCACCAGCGCGGTGGCCGGGAGGCTGCCCGCGACGGCGTGGACATCCGGTGTGTACGAAGCAAGCACGGTGGCGGGTGGTGCGGAGGCCACGGGATGACTCCTCGCTGAGTGGTACGGGGCAGGGCGGACCGAGCCGGGGGAGGAGCACCGGATCCCCGTCCCGGGGGCGCGGGCACATGCGTGCACCGGCGGCGCGAGGTGGGGGGCAGCAGCCGACGGCTGGTTCCGCGATCAGTAGGACACTGCATATGTCGTATGTCAATAAGGTCTGACCAATTGCCGAGTAGCTCACTTCGCGGTGGAGCGAAGGGGGTAAACGGGAGAAAGCGCTTGCTCTCCTGTGCTCGCCCGGAGTTGAGCGGGAGACCGGGCGCGCTTCGCTCTCAGAGAAACGGACGGAGGGTAGTATGGTCGGACCACAACTTGCGACCCGGGGAGACTCCTATGCGTATCGGACTCTTCGCCACCTGTCTGGGAGACACGCTCTTCCCCGAGGCGGTGAAATCCACCGCGGTGCTGCTCGCCCGCCTGGGCCACGACGTGGTGTTCCCGCCGGGGCAGACCTGCTGCGGCCAGATGCACGTCAACACCGGTTACCAGCGCGAGCCCGTCCCCCTGGTCCGCAACTTCGCGGAGCAGTTCGGCGACGCCTCGATCGACGCCGTCGTCATGCCGTCCGGCTCCTGCGCGGGCTCGGTCCGCCACCAGCACGAGATCGTCGCCGAACGCTACGGGGACGCGGCACTCCGCGCGGGCGTCGCCACCGTCAAGGCGAAGACGTACGAACTGTCCGAGTTCCTGGTCGACGTGCTCGACGTCACCGATGTCGGCGCGTACTTCCCGCACCGCGTCACGTACCACCCCACCTGCCACTCGCTGCGCATGCTGCGGGTCGGTGAGAAGCCCCTGCGGCTGCTGCGGGCCGTCGACGCGATCGACCTGGTCGAACTGCCCGAGGCCGACTCCTGCTGCGGGTTCGGCGGGACCTTCGCGGTCAAGAACGCCGACACCTCCACCGCGATGCTCCAGGACAAGATGCGCAACATCGCCACCACCGGCGCCGACGTGTGCACCGCCGGCGACTCCTCCTGCCTGATGCACATCGGCGGCGGACTCTCCCGCATCAGGTCCGGCACCCGCACCCTGCACCTCGCCCAGATCCTCTCCTCCACCCGCACCGCGCCGTACGCCCCGACGGAGGCCGCCCGATGAGCAGCAGCACCTTCCTCGGCATGCCCGCGACCCCGCCCCGCTCCCCGTACGGGACGGGCAACCTGCGCGGCGACCGGAAGTTCCCCAAGGCCGCCCACGACGAACTGGGCAACGAGCAGCTGCGCCGCAACCTCGGCCGCGCCACCCGCACCATCCGCGCCAAACGGCTGGCCGTCACCGCCGAACTGCCCGACTGGGAGCGGCTGCGCGACGCCGGTTCGGCCATCAAGACCGACACCATGAACCGCCTCCCCGACCTGCTGGAGGAGCTGGAGCGCAAGGTCACCGAGCACGGCGGCACTGTCCACTGGGCCCGCGACGGCGTCGAGGCCAACGAGATCGTCGCCCGGCTGGTCAAGGAGACCGGCAGCGACGAGGTCATCAAGGTCAAGTCGATGGCCACCCAGGAGATCGGCCTCAACGAACACCTGGAATCCGTCGGCATCACCGCCTACGAGACGGACCTCGCCGAGCTGATCGTGCAGCTCGCCCACGACAAGCCCTCGCACATCCTCGTCCCCGCGATCCACCGCAACCGGGACGAGATCCGGGAGATCTTCCTCAAGGAGATCCCCGGTGTCGACCCCTCCCTCGACAACGTCCCCGCCCACCTCGCCGCCGCGGCCCGCGCCTATCTGCGCGAGAAGTTCATGACGACGAAGGTCGCCGTCTCCGGGGCCAACTTCGGCATCGCGGAGACCGGCACCCTCTCCGTCGTCGAGTCCGAGGGCAACGGCCGCATGTGCCTGACCCTGCCCGACACCCTCATCACCGTGATGGGCATCGAGAAGGTCCTCCCGCGCTACCAGGACCTGGAGGTCTTCCTCCAGTTGCTGCCGCGCTCCTCCACCGGCGAGCGGATGAACCCGTACACCTCGATGTGGACCGGCGTCACCCCCGGCGACGGCCCCCAGACCTTCCATCTGGTGCTCCTCGACAACGGGCGCACGGCCGCGCTCGCCGACAAGGTCGGCCGGGAGGCGCTCAACTGCATCCGCTGCTCGGCCTGTCTCAATGTCTGCCCGGTGTACGAACGCGCCGGCGGCCACGCCTACGGGTCGACGTACCCGGGCCCCATCGGCGCCGTCCTCACCCCGCAGCTCGCCGGGATGCACGCCGCCAAGGACGACCCCAACAGCTCGTTGCCCTACGCCTCCAGCCTCTGCGGCGCCTGCTTCGACGCCTGCCCCGTCAAGATCGACATCCCCTCGCTCCTGGTCGAACTCCGCCACCAGCACACCGAACAGTCCGGAACCACCGCCGAGAAGCTCGCCATGAAGGCGGCGGCCGGGGTCATGGGCCGGCCGGCGCTCTTCACCGCCGCGCAGAAGGCGTCCGGGCTCGGCCGCGCCATCGCCGGACGCGACGGGAAGATCTCCCACCTGCCTCCGCCCTTCAACGGATGGAGCGACAGCCGCGACACCCCCGCCCCGCCCAAGGAGACCTTCCGCTCCTGGCTCGCCTCCGACGAGGGACGCGCCACGATGCGGGCCGCGGCGGCCGAGGCGCCCGAACCGAACCGGCAGCAGGAGGAAGAGAAGTGACGAACGCCCGCGCCACCGTACTGGGCCGCGTCCGGGACGCCCTGGCCCTCGCCCCCGCCACCGGCACCGAGGTGCCGCGCGCCTACCGCACGGGCCGCACCCTCCCCGACGACGCACGCCTGGCCCTCTTCACCGACCGGCTCGTCGACTACAAGGCCCAGGTCCGCACCACCACCGAGGCCCGCACGGCCGAGGCCGTCGCCGAGGTGCTCACCGCTCTCGAAGCCCGCCGCATCGGCGTTCCGCCTGGGCTCGATCCCCAGTGGCTGACCGCCTACGACGGCGAGGTCCAGCAGGACTCCGCCGACATCCCGGCTCCGAGTCTCGGGGCCCTCAACGGCGTCGTCACGGCCTCGGCCGTCAGCTGCGCCGAGACGGGCACGATCTTCCTCGACGGCTCGCCGGACCAGGGGCGCCGCGCCCTCTCGCTGGTGCCCGACCTGCACGTGTGCGTCGTCGATCTGTCGACCGTCACCGTCGGCGTGCCGGAGGCCGTGGCCCGGCTCGTACCGGAGCGGCCGACGACCCTGATCAGCGGCCCCTCGGCCACCTCCGACATCGAACTCGAACGCGTCGAGGGCGTGCACGGACCGCGCACCCTCGTTGTCGTCATCCGCACCGACGTGTGAACCGGCGGGTGCGCGGCGGTCGGGCCGCGCACCCCGCTCTCCCCTCAGCCGTGGGTGACGGTCACCGGGCCGAAGGCGATCCGGGTCCGCGCCCCGTCCCGGGCCCAGGTCACCTCGACGGTGTCCTCCTCGACGCGGGCCTCGCTCACCGCCGTGACGAGCCCGGCGGCCTCCGGTTCGGCGGTCAGCGAGGCGAGCGCCACGAGGATCCCCGTACCGTCGGCGTTCGCGCCCAGCCGGGGGAGCACCGCCCACGGCGTGTACGCCGTGCCCTGCGGGGCACGGACCTCGTCCCGCTCCGTCCAGCCGTGCAGACCGTGCAGCGCCGAGAGGAGCCCGGACTCCGGACCGGTCGCCCAGCCCGTCTCCTCGACCCGGGCCCCGGGCGGAGCGCAGCACACCCGGTGCACCCGCAGTTCGAAACGGCCGCGCACCACCGTCACGCTCTCCACGCGCAGCCCCGGCTCGGTCGCCGCCCCGTGCGGGAACACCGGCCGGTGCCAGGAGGCGGCCCAGGCCCAGCCCTCGCCGCCGCCCGCGCCCAGTGGACGGATCGCGCGGCGCCTGCTGCGCAGCCCGTCCACGACGACGGCCAGATGGTTGTCGGCGGCGTTGGCGCGGGCGGTGGGGCCGGTGACCGTCGAGTACGCCTGGCGGCTGTACAGCGGATCGTCCTGCGTCGCGTGTTCGCCCTCGTGCGGCCGGAGGTGGTCGCTGCCGTGGTTGTGCAGCCGGACGATGCCGTCCGCCCGGGTGGACTGGACGAGCAGTCCGGGGGCCGGCAGGGCGAGGACCCGGTCGGGGCCCTCGGCCGGGGCGGGCTCCTCGGTCGCCGTCCAGAGGGGGTGGTCCGCCGGCGCGAGCAGCGAGACGAAGGCCTTGGACGCCCAGTAGGGGGAGGACGGGCCGGAGTAGGGCTGGAGCGTGGCTTCGTGCGGGCCGTGCCAGCCGAGGCTCAGCAGCCCGTCGGTGCCGGCCGCGCCCCGGTCCAGGAAGTAGCGGAGCGCTCCGCTGATCACCCGTCGGGAGGCCCCCGGGGTCAGCGGGGTGTCCCCGGTCACCGCGCCGAGCCCGACCGCCGCACCGGCCGCGAACCGGTAGGTCAGGGACCGGCCGAAGTACACCGGCGCCCCGTCCCCGCCGAACAGCAGGCCGAAACCCTCCAGGTGCTCGCGCAGCCGCGCCCCGTAGAGCGCGGCGGGCTCCGCCTCACCCGACAGATGCGCGTCGAGCACCGGATAGAGGTGCAGTGCCCAGCCGTTGTAGTGGTCGAAGGCGCGGCCGTCGCCGTCGGCGTACCAGCCCTGTCCCCGGTACCAGACCTCCATCAGCGCGCGGCCCCGCTCCCGGGCCCGCGCGGTCTCGGCGTCCCCGCGCCCCACGGACTCCAGGAAACCGGCCACCGTGTAGGGGAACAGATACCAGTTGTTCGCCGCGGGCGTGTGCCGCAGCGCGCCGCGCAGCCACTCCTCGGCGCGGTCCCGCACCGCCGGGTCCAACCGGTCCCAGAGCCACGGGCGGGTCAGCCGCAGCCCGATGGCGACGGAAGCGGACTCGACCATGGGCTGGCCGAAGACCGTGTGGTCCCGGATCAGTGGCCAGGACTCGGCATCGTCGCGTCCCGGCGTACGGGTCCCGGCCGCGAGCCCGTCCGCGTACCGGCCGAGCCAGCCGTGCGGGTCCGCGCCGCCGGCACCGGCCACCCGGAACGCGGCGGCCAGGAAGGTCCGCGCATACCCTTCGAGGCCGTCGGACCGCACCCCGGAGGCGGACGGGCGGCCCGGCAGGTCAAGCAGCGCGCCTTCGGGAGTGGCCCACCGCCAGGCGGCCTTCAGCAGCCCGTCGGCGGCCGCCTCCCAGTGCGCCCGGGTGTAGCCGGTGCGCGGGCTGAGCACCCGGTCGTCGGCGGGGAGTTCCAGCGGGAGGTGCGGATGCGGAGCGGTCATGCGAGGAACGCCAGCCTTTCGCGTCGTACGGGATGGGCGAAACCGTCGCCCTCGGCCCAGCGCTCCGTCTCGGAGGTCGCCAGATCGACCAGGCGCTGCCACTCGTTGCCCTGAGAGCCCGCCAGATGAGGGGTGATCAGGGCGTTCTCACAGTCCCAGAGCGGGTGCCCGGCGGGCAGCGCGTCGGGGTCGGTGACGTCCAGGACCGCCCGGATCCGGTCCTGCCGCAGGACGTCGACGAGCGCGTCCTGATCGACGACGGCACCCCGAGCGGTGTTGACGAGCACGGCGTCCGGCCGCATGGACAGCAGCAGTTCACGGCTGACCAGCCCGCGCGTTGCCGGTAGCAGCGGGGTGTGCACGCTCACCAGGTCGCTCTGCGCGAAGAGTTCCGGCAGTGACACCGGGCGGACGCCCAGCGCTTTCGCTTCGCTTTCGGAGACGTACGGATCGTGCAGCAGGACCTGGAGGTCGTAGGGGCGCAGTAGCTCGACGACCCGGCGACCGATCAGCGAGGCGGACAGGATGCCCACCGTGCGGCGGTAGTTGCCGAGGGCGGGCGAGGTGGTGAGCGAGTCGTCACGACGGCGTTCGCTGCGGTAGGCGTGTGCGCGTTCCAGGGCGCGTTTGCCGGAGAGCAGGATCATCGCCACGGTGTACTCGGCGACCGGGAGGGCATTGGCCGCGGCGGCCGACGAGACCTCGATACCGCGCTCCCAGCAGGCGTCCGTGATGTGGCCGCGCACGCTTCCCGCCGTGTGGACCACGGCCCGCAGCCGGGGCGCGGCCGCCAGCACGGCGTCGTCCAGGGGCGGACAGCCCCAGCCCGTGACCAGCAGTTCGGTGTCCGCCAGCACGGCCCGCGCCCGCTCGGTGCTGAAGTCGTCCAGTACGGGCAGCGGCGCGAGTTCGCACACCCGGGACAGGGCTGCCAGCGCGTCGGGGCCGAGCAGCGCGGCCGCGGTGTCCGCCCGCATGGCGAGCGCGGCGCGCGGCCGGCGGCCCGTGTCGGACGGGACGGGAAGGGTGCCGGTCATCGTTCTCCTCCGCGGCTTCCGATGTGAAGTCACGAGGAATCCTGATCGTTTGATCGATCGTGGTCAAGCAATCGATCAAACGAAAGTCGAATCGATCAAACGATCATTTCGAAAGGCGTGGGCCTCTCGCACACCGATCCGCGCACCTTCAGCGTCGGCAGCAACTCCGTACGGCAGACCGGCCCCGTGGTGCCCGGAGGGCCCGACAGCCGGCGCAGCAGCAGTTCGGCGGCGGCCCTGCCGATCTCCACCTTCGGCGGCGAGACCGCCGTCAACGGGGTGCTGCCCAGCGCTGCCACCACGTCGTCGTACGCCACCACCGAGCAGTCCCGGGGCACCTCCAGTCCGTTCTCCACGAGCCGCTGCACCAGCATCAGCGCGTCGATGTCACCGTGCAGCACCGCGGCCGTGGCCCTGCGGTTGCGCAGCGCCGCGCCCAGTTCCACCGGTGTGCCGACCGGGGCGAGCGGGGGCCCGGAGGGGCCGTGCTCGGCGGCGTCCGGCGAGCTGAGCACCACCGACCAGTCCGTCACCTCCGGCCGTCCCGCCGCGATCTCGGCGAACGCCGCCCGTACCGCACGCGCCGTCGGGCTGTCGTCGCGGGCGGCCAGCACGATGCGCCGATGACCCGCCGCCACCAGGTGGTCCACGGCGAGATGGACGCCGTACCAGTGGTCCGAGCAGACCGAGTCCAGCGCGTGCAGGGCGCTGCCCGGACGGGGGCGCCGCTCCATCAGCACCGTCGGCACACCGACCCGCGCCAGCCAGGCGTAGTCCTGCTCCTCGGCGTGCGCGCTCGGCCACCTCGGAGCGATCAGCAGCCCCCGCGCCCCGTCGGCCAGCGCCCGTTCCACCAGGCGCCGTTCCGCGCCCGGCCCCCGGGGTGCGATGTGCAGGGCGATCCGAATCCCGGCCTCCTCCAGCACGCTCCGCGCCCCGTGCAGTGTCTCCTGCAGGTACGAGTGGCGCTCGGGAACGACCAGGGCGACCGCCCCGCCGCCCCCGGCCGCACCGCTCGTGCGCGGGGCGGGCACCGCGACCTGAGCGGTCCGGTCGTCGAGGGACCGGACGACCCCGCGCCCGCGCCGCAGCAGCCCTTCGCGGTCCATCTCGTCCACGTCCCGCCGCGCCGTGACGGTCGAGACGCCCAGTTCGTCCGCGAGCGCGGTCACTTGGACGGCGCCGCGTGACTCGACGATCGCCAGAATGCGCCGACGCCTCAGTTCCATCTGCTCCTGCATGGTGCAGGCCCCCTCACCGTGCGCTACGCGGCTTTCGTTTGACCGCTTTCGTTTGAGCGTTTGGGCGCAGCATATCGATCAAACGAAAGAACCCGGCCCGAACCAACCCCTGCACATACGTACTACGCTCTCCCTTCGGCATGGACACGCTCACCCTCTGGCAACTGGCGGCACTGGCCGCGGCATCCGCACTCGTCGGCTTCTCCAAGACGGCCGTCAGCGGTGCCAACACGATCAGCCTCGCGGTCTTCGCGGCGGTACTGCCCGCCCGCGAGTCCACCGGAGTGCTGCTCCCGATCCTGATCGCGGGCGATGTGCTCGCGGTGCTCAGCTACCGGCGTCACGCGCACTGGCCGACGCTGCTGCGGGTCCTTCCCGCCGTCGCCGCTGGTGTGGTGGCGGGGACCGTGTTCATGCTCTGGGCCGACGACGCCGCCGTCCGCACCTCGATCGGCGCGATCCTGCTCTTCATGGCCGGCGTCTCGATGTGGCGGCGACGCACCAGGACGGCGACCGAGGGACCCGAGACCACCGGACCGCCGACGGCCGCCGAGCGGCTCAAGGCTCGCGGCTACGGGGTCCTCGGCGGCTTCACCACGATGGTCGCCAACGCGGGCGGTCCCGTGATGTCGCTCTATCTGCTCTCGGCGGGCTTCCGGAAGCTCGGATTCCTCGGCACGTCCGCGTGGTTCTTCCTCATCGTGAACACCTCGAAGGTGCCGTTCAGCGTGGGGCTCGGCCTGATCGACGGGCAGTCGCTGCTGATCGACGCCTGCATGCTGCTGTTCGTTCTGCCGGGCGCGTGGATCGGCCGGCGCTGTGTGGACCGCATCAACCAGCGGCTCTTCGAACGTCTCGTCCTGGGCGCCACCGTCCTCGGCGGCCTCCAGCTCCTGCTGAACCCGTGACGGGGCCCCGCCCGGGCGGTACCGGAGGGGGCCCCGTCACGGGGAGAGCGAGCGGTCAGACGATGTCCTCCTCGATCTCCGCCTGCTCACGGGCGTTGCCGTACGCCTGCGGGGTGCCGTACGAGCGCCGGGCCACGAACCACCAGACGGTGGCCAGGACCAGCACGGCGACCAGCGCGATCGACGCGTAGTTCATCGAATCGATCGTCACCGGCGAGGACTGCGGCAGCAGGAACAGCACGGTGACGATGGCGACCCAGACCACAGCGATCCACCCGATCGGCTTCGACCACCGGCCCAGGTGCCACGGCCCCCGCTCGAAACGGCCCCCGGCACGGAGCTTGAGGAAGATCGGGATGGCGTACGCGGGCGTGATCCCGATGACGTTGATCGCGGTCACCGCGCCGTACGCGGTCGCCGAGTACAGCGACGGCAGGGCAAGCACCCCGGCGACGATCACCGACAGCCAGACGGCCGGCACCGGGGTCTGCGTCCGGGCGCTCACCTTGCGCCACAGCTGCGAGCCGGGCAGCGCGTTGTCGCGACTGAAGGCGAACACCATGCGGCTGGCGGCGGCCACCTCGGCGTTGCCGCAGAAGAGCTGCGCGGCGATCACGATGAGCAGCATCGCCGTGGCCCCCGAGGTGCCCAGCGCGTCGATCAGGATCTGGGCGGGCGGCACGTTCGTCGACGTGCTCTGCGTACCCGCGTAGTCCTGGATCGCGAAGGTCAGCCCCGCGAGCAGAACGAAGCCGGCGACCCAGGACACCCAGATCGCCCGCACGATGCCCCGGGCGGCGGAGACCGAGGCGTTCGACGTCTCCTCGGACAGGTGGGCGGAGGCGTCGTAGCCGCAGAAGGTGTATTGCGCCAGCAGCAGACCGATCGCCGCCACGTACAGCGGATTGTGCCAGCCGGTGTCATTGACGAACTCGGTGAAGACGAACGACGGCGACTGGTGGTGCGAAGGAACGATCGCGAGCACCGAAACGATCACCGCGACACCCGCCAGGTGCCACCAGACGCTGATCGAGTTGAGCACGCTCACCAGACGGACACCGAAAAGGTTCAGAACGGCGTGCAGCAGCAGAATGCAGACAAAAATGATCATCGTCTTGCCGGGGGTGGGGGTGAAACCCCACTGCAGGTTCATCAGGGCGCCGGTGAATAACGCGGCCCCGTAGTCGATTCCGGCTATCGCACCCAGAAGACCGAGCAGATTCAGCCAACCCGTGTACCAGCCCCATTTGCGCCCGCCGAGCCGGTCGGCCATGTAGTAGAGCGCCCCGGACGTCGGGTACGCGCTGGTGACCTCCGCCAGGGCCATGCCCACGCAGAGCACGAAGAGGCCGACACCCGCCCAGCCCCACATCATCACGGCGGGTCCGCCGGTGGACATGCCGAAGCCGTACAGCGTCATGCAACCCGACAGGATCGAGATGACGGAGAAGCTGATCGCGAAGTTGCCGAAGCCGCCCATGCGGCGAGCAAGCACCGGCTGATAGCCGAGCTCGCGCAGGCGCTGCTCCTCGTCCTGGGGCGGTGCGGCCTCGGAGCCCTTCTGGGCCGAGGTGGTGACGGACATGGGGA
Organism: Streptomyces sp. NPDC001515; assembly: GCF_053597115.1. Lineage (NCBI taxonomy): Bacteria > Bacillati > Actinomycetota > Actinomycetes > Kitasatosporales > Streptomycetaceae > Streptomyces > Streptomyces sp. NPDC001515. The sequence goes on along the minus strand of NZ_JBSFHN010000033.1, from coordinate 23,206 downwards.
CCTCCGTGAGCGGTGAACGAAAGGGAGATGCATACGGAAACGAAAACGAAAACAAAGGCAAATCGGTCAAGCGAAAGGAAAGTAGTCAAACGAAAGAAACGGGGTGCGGGCCCGGTGCGTCCGTTCACCTCTCCGCCGGCTCAGCCGTGCGGCCCCCGCCCCGGGTCGCGCGCCGCGGTCAGCGCCCGGCTGCGGGCCCGCACGAAGACCTCCTCGGCGCCGCCCGGGTCCTTCGGCGAGCGGGTGCGGTACGCCCACGGCAGCGACGTGAAGTACGGCCCCAGCTCGCGGAAGACGGGAGCGGCGTCGGCGAAGCGGAGCGCCCCCCACAGGGCGTGCGCCAGGTGGTTGAGGTCGAGCAGGGTGTGTGTGGCCGGGGGAGTGAGGCGGAACCACCGCTCAAGGGCGCGTTGCGCCTCGCGTTCGGCGTCCTCGGTGACCCAGTGCAGATCGAGCGCCTTCTCGTGTCCGTTCTCCCGCCGGTAGCGCTCGACCCGCACATACAGCGGCAGGACGTGAAGCGCCGATCCGTCGGGGGCCGACGAGGACGCCCACTGCACGAAGTTGACGGCTTCGGAGAGCGAGCCGCCGGCCTTGCGGGCGTAAACGAACTGGAGCATCCGGTGGTAGGCCTCGCGGTTGTACGGGTCGCGTTTGTCGGCCTCCGCGAGGAGTCCCCAGGGCCCGGGGAAAAGCATCGGGCCGGGCGGGTGGAGCCGGTGCTCCTCCAGCCGCTGGCGTTCGTCCAGTTGGGAGAGGGCCAGCAGGCACACCCACGGGACGGGGTCCGCTGGCGAGGCGTGCGCGGCCGAGCGGCAGGCCTCCCATGCCTCCTGCCACAACTGCTGGCCGCTGGGATGGCCGGAGCGGCGGGCCCGGACCGCGCGCTCCACGCAGACCCGTGCCCGCATCACGGTCCCCGCGACGCTGCGCGGTTCCTCGGTCAGCCAGGCATGGACCGCGTCCGAGCCCGCGGCGACGGCCCCGAGCACCTGGGTGCGCTGGGTCCAGAGAGTCCAGTCGGGCGTGCTCTCCAGCAGGTCCCGCATGGAGATCCAGCGCCCTGTGCGTAAGTCCTGTAACGCCGAGCGGAGCGGACTGTCGTGGCCGGCCGGGTGGTACACCGGCCGGAATTCACTGTTGCCCATTCAGGTACTCGGTGCGTGGTGTCGGTGTCATCGATCCTCGGGGACGTGGGGGGTCAAGCAGCAGTTGAAATATGAACTGCTGTAAAGCGTCCGGTTGTTGCTCGGCGGTGAGTGTAGAGCCCTTCGTGCCGAACTCCCGAACGAATCCTGGAACTGCCTCAAATCCGGTGTGCGGAAAGGCGATCGGGATTCGAAGTCGGCTCCGGGCGCATCGTCCGGCGCCGCTTGACGTAGCTGCCGGGCTGCACCACTCTGGGTTCCCGCGACCGAAGATCACGATTCCGTTCAGGCCCCGTGCTTGCGTACCGCAGGAGATCCGATGTCAGGCCCGGTACTCGCCGTGGACCAGGGAACCTCCGGGACGAAGGCGCTGGTGATCTGCCCCGAGCGCGGCGTGATCGGTTCCGGTTCCGCCCCGGTGCGGCCGAGGTACGGCCCCGGCGGCGCCGTCGAGGCGGACCCCGCCGAACTGCTCGGCTCCGTCCTGGACGCCGGGGCCCGCGCCCTGGCCGAGGCGGGCGAACCGGTCGTCGCGGTCGGCCTCGCCAACCAGGGCGAGACCGTGCTCGCCTGGGATCCGGTCACCGGCAGACCCCTCACCGACGCGATCGTCTGGCAGGACCGCCGCTCCGAGGACCTGTGCCGGGAGCTCGCCGTGCACGAGGACGAGCTGAGACAGCTCACCGGCCTCCCCCTGGACCCGTATTTCGCCGCCCCGAAGATGGCCTGGATCCGCCGCGAACTGACCCGCGAGGGGGTCGTCACCACCAGCGACTCCTGGCTTGTCCACCGGCTGACCGGCGCCTTCGTGACCGACGCCGCCACCGCCGGACGCACCCAGCTCCTCGATCTGGACGCGGCCGGCTGGTCTCCCACCGCCCTGGACCGCTTCGGACTGACCGGCGAACGCCTGCCCACCGTCGTGGACGCCGCCGGAACCTTCGGCACCACCACCGCCTTCGGCGAGGAGATCCCGCTCACCGGCCTCCTCGTCGACCAGCAGGCCGCCCTGCTGGCCCAGGGCGCGCTGGAGCCCGGCACCGCGAAATGCACCTACGGCACCGGCGCCTTCCTGCTCGCCCAGACCGGCACCGTCCCGCGCCGAGGCACCTCCGGCCTGGTCAGCTGCGTCGCCTGGCGGCTCGGCGGGCGTACCGACTACTGCCTGGACGGCCAGGTCCTCACCGCCGCCTCCGCCGTCCGCTGGCTCACCGACCTCAAGGTCATCTCCGGGGCCGCCGACCTCGACCCGGTCGGCGGAGGCGTCCCCGACACCGGGGGCGTCACGTTCGTCCCGGCCCTCGCCGGACTCGCCGCCCCCTGGTGGCGCGGAGATCTGCGCGGATCGCTCACCGGACTCGGCCTGGACACCACCGCTGGCCATCTCGTGCGCGCCCTGTGCGAGGGGATCGCCGCCCAGGTCGTGGCCCTGGCCGACGCGGTCGCCGACGACCTCGGCGCCCCGCTGTCCGCTCTCCGCGTCGACGGCGGTCTGACCCGCTCGGCCCTCCTCATGCAGACCCAGGCCGACCTGCTGCAACGCCCCGTCGAGGTCTCCGCGCTGCCCGATGTCACCGCGCTCGGGGCGGGCGCCGTGGCCCGGCTCGGAATCGATCCGGCGCTCACCCTCGCCGAAGCCGTACCCGACTGGCACCCGGCCGCCGTGTACGAACCGCGCATCGGCCCCGACGAGGCCGCCGAGCGCCGCGCCGCCTTCCGCGCGGCCGTCGACACCCTCCTGGAACGGTCATGAACCCGATCCCGCGCGCACAGAGCCCCCTCCCGGCGGGACCCGCACGGTGACCCCCGCCGTCACCACCGCCGGCGACCCCCTGCCGGAGCCGCCCGGCGGCGCCCCGTACGACGTCACCGTCATCGGCGCCGGCGTCGTCGGCACCGCCCTCGCCCGCGCGCTCGCCCACCACCCGCTGCGCATCGCGCTCGTCGAGGCATCGGACGACATCGGCACCGGCACCTCCAAGGCCAACACTGCGATCCTGCACACCGGTTTCGACGCCGTCCCCGGCTCCCTGGAGGCCCGTCTCGTACGCGAGGGGCAGCGGAAGCTCGCCGCGTACGCCGACGACACCGGCATCCCCGTCGAACGGGTCGGCGCCCTCCTGGTCGCCTGGGACGACGAACAGCACGCCGCGCTGCCCGCCCTGCTCGCCAAGGCCGAGGCCAACGACTACCACGCGGCACGGATCCTGGACGCCGAGCAGGTCGCCGCCCGCGAACCCGCTCTCGGCCCGGGAGCGCTCGGCGCCCTGGAGATCCCCGACGAATCCGTCATCTGCCCCTGGACCACCCCGCTCGCCTTCGCCACCCAGGCCGTGCGCGCCGGTGTCCATCTGCATCTGGACTGCCCGGTCACGGCGATCGAGACCGGGAAGGACGTCCATGTCCTGACGACCGCACGGGGACCGCTGCGCACCCGGTTCCTCGTCAACGCCGCGGGACTGCACGCCGACACCGTCGACCACATGCTCGGATACGACGACTTCACGGTCACCCCGCGCCGGGGCCAGCTCCTCGTGTTCGACAAACTCGCCCGCGACCTCGTCCGCCACATCCTTCTTCCCGTGCCCACCGTCGCCGGAAAGGGCGTGCTCGTCGCGCCCACCGTCTTCGGTAACGTGCTGCTGGGCCCGACCGCCGAGGACCTGGACGACAAGACCGCCACCGAGTCGACCGGGGAAGGCATCGCGCTGCTGCGCGAGAAGGGCCGCCGCATCCTGCCCCGCCTCCTCGACGAGGAGGTCACCGCCGTCTACGCGGGCCTGCGCGCCGCGACCGGCCGGGAGGACTACCGCATCCAGGACCACCCGGACCGGCGCGCCGTCACCGTCGGCGGCATCCGCTCCACCGGTCTCACCGCCTCCATGGCCATCGCCGACCACGTCACCGGCTTGCTGGCCGGCATCGGCCTCGACCTCGGCGAACCGTCCGCCCTTGCCCCGCTCACCATGCCCTACCTCGGCGCCCACGACCGCCGCCCGTACCTGAACGCCGCGCTCGTCGCGCGGGACCCGGCGTACGGAACGATCGTCTGCCACTGCGAACGGGTCACCGAGGGCGAGATCCGCGACGCGTTCGCCGCCACCCTGCCGCCCCGCACCCTCGCGGGCCTGGCCCGCCGGACCAGGGCCGGCAACGGCCGCTGCCAGGGCTTCGCCTGCCGGGCCGGACTCCGCGCCCGCCTCAAAGGGACCACCACATGACCCACCCCCACAGCCCTGGGGACGGGGACATGGCCCGCGCCCACAGCCCGGGGGACCGGGACGCGCCCCGCCCCCACAGCCCGGGGGACCGGGACGCGCCCCGCTCCCACAGCCCGGGGGACCGGGACGCGGTTCGCCCCCACCGTCCGAAGGAGACCGCGCCATGACGCGCCGCGAACGGACCGTCGACGTCCTTGTCGTCGGAGCGGGACCGGCCGGGCTCGGCGCCGCTGCCGCGCTCGCCGCGGCCGGGGTACGCGGGGTCGAGGTCCTGGAACGCGAACAGACGGCGGGCGGCGTCCCGCGCCACTGCCACCACCCCGGGTTCGGCTCCACCCGGGCGGGCGGCGGCAGCAACGGTCCCGTGTACGCCGAGCGGTGCGCCACGGCCGCCGTACGCGCCGGGGCCACCCTGCGCACCGGCGTCACCGCCACCGGCTGGGCCGGACCCCGCACCCTCGACATCACGGGACCGGGCGGACTCGAACGGATCACCGCCGGTGCCGTCGTCCTCGCCACCGGGGCCCGCGAACGCCCCCGCAGCGCCCGGCTCGTCCCGGGCACCCGCCCCGACGGCGTCTACACCACGGGCGAACTCCAGCAGGCCGTCCACCTCCACCACCAGCCCATCGGGCGCCGCGCCGTCATCATCGGCGACGAGGCGATCAGCGTCGCCGCGGCCGGCACCCTGCGCGCCGCCGGGGTCCGCCTCGTCGCCCGCGTCACCGAGCGACCGCCGGCCCTGCCCGCCGCCCTCGGCCCGAGGCTCGGCGCCCCGCTCCTCACCCGCACCACGGTCACCGCGCTGACCGGCCGCACCCGGCTCACCGGAGTCGCGCTGCGCCACGCCGACGGCCGTACGACCACCCTGGTCTGCGACACCGTCGTCTTCACCGGCGACTGGATCCCCGACCACGAACTGGCCCGGAGCGGGGGCGTTCCGCTCGACCCCGGTACCCGGGGCCCCGCCCACGACTCCGCCCTCCGCACCGCCCGGCCGGGCGTCTTCGCCGTCGGCAATCTGCTCCACGCGGTCGAACGGGCCGGTGTCGCCGCCGCCGAGGGCCGGGCGGTCGCCGCCCCCGTCCTGCGTCATCTCACCACCGGGGACTGGCCGGAAACCCGGCCCGCGCTCACCGTCGACGCTCCGCTGGAATGGATCGCACCCAATCTGATCGCCCCGGAAGCGGCCCGTCCGCTCGGCGGCCGCTTCCTCCTGCGCACCTCCCGGCGGCTGACGGCCCCGGTGCTCACCGTCCACCAGGACGGACGGGAGCTGTACCGGGGGAGGACCCCGCGCGTCGCGCTGCCGGGCCGCTCCCTCCCCCTGCCCGCGCACTGGCTGGACCGTGCCGATCCGCGCGGCGGCCCGGTCCGGGTCACCGCCGGACCACCCGCCCGGGGGCGGACCACCGGAACCCTCAGGGAATGAGCAGCCAGTCCGAGCCGACCGCCGCGACCAGGCCCAGTCCGAGCAGCCAGCTGCCCAGCCGCGTCCGGCCGTTGCGGCTGAGTTCGATGACGATCCCGCACAGGATCAGCGCCAGCCCGTACACCCCGACCACCAGGACCGAGGACCGGCTGGCGATCCGCAGCGCGAGCACGACCGCCATCGCCGCCATGCCCACCGACGACAGGACGATACGCAGCCGTCTCGCCTGCCGGGGCGTCAGTCTGCGCTCCCCGGCGGCTCCGCCCGGCTGCACGGCCGCGACCTCCGCGTCCGCGTCGCCTCCGTTCTCGTCCCTCCCCGCGAGCTCTCCGTCCTCCGACTCCGCGACGGAGCCTGCGCGCCCGGTGGCCTTCGTCCCCTCCGCCGCGTCGGCCGCGCCGGTCTCCTCGGCCTTGGCCTCGTTCTCCGCGGCTTCCTCGGGGACGGATATCGGGGCGTCCACGGACTGGTCCTGGTCAGAAGTGCTCATGACGCCGGATGGTAATGGCTCCGCCGGGCCGAGTTCACCGCTCTCGGTCAAGGGGAGGGAAAGGAAGGCGAGTTGGCCGCCGCTACGGTTCCGCCGGGTCCGTGCCCGCGCGCAGGCGCGGAGCCGCGCCGGCCGGGTCGACCGGCCGCGACGGGTCTCCCTCGACCCGCGCGGCCAAGTCCCTCGCCCAGCGCGCCAGCCGGCCGGGATCCATCCCGTGAACGGCCGGCGCCGCGCCCTCCGGCACGCCACCGGCCCCCGCGTACGCCTCCAGCGCCCCCGCGCCGCGCCGCAGCAGCCGAGCCCCGCCCGTCGCGTTGCCCCGGGCGGAATGCGTCAGCCCCACCGCCATCTGGGCCAGCCCGCGCCACAACTCCCGCTCAGCGGGCGGCCCCGACTTCCAGGCGTCCTCGAAGACCTCGTGCGCGTGGAACGGCATCCCGGCGTCCAGCAGCCGCTGCGCCTCCCGGACGGTTTCGGCCGGAATACGGAGGACGCCCTCGGGCTGCCGCGCCACGCCGGGCGCACCGTACGGCAGGGGCCGCCCCAGCCCGTCCCGGGGGCGCGCGTTGTGCGCCCTGCCTTCGGCGTCCCGGTCCCTGCGCGATGCGTCCATCCGTCGATTGTGCCCCGTACCAGCGGCGAACTGGCCGAACTACTGTCGGTGGGCCCCCGCGCACGATTAGGCTCGACCGACAGTGAACCGACGTTGGGGGAGTAGGCATGCAGCCGTCCCGGCCGCTGTACGAGCGCGAACCGGAACTCGCCGCCGCCGCACAAGCCGTCGACGCGCTCTGCGGCGCGCAGGCGGCCGGAGGGCTGCTGGTGTTCAGCGGCGAGGCGGGCATCGGCAAGACCGCCCTGCTGAGCGAGATCCGGGCGATGGCCGCCGACCGGTGCACCATCTGGTCCGCACGCGGAGGCGAGACGGTCACCTCGGTGCCGTTCCACGTGGTGCGGCAGCTGCTCCAGCCCGCGCTGGACCAGTTGCCGGCCGACGATGTGAGAGCGCTGTTCGGCGCCTGGTTCGACATCGCGGCTCCCGCCCTCGGACTGGCCGAACCCTCCGACCTCCAGCCCGACCCCCAGGGTGTGCGCGACGGACTCGACCACGTCGTCTCCCGGCTCGCCTCGCGGATGAGCCACCGGCCGCTGCTCCTCGTCATCGACGACGCGCACTGGGCGGACGGCGAATCCCTCGCCTGGCTCGCCTCGTTCACGGCCCGTCTCGGCGAACTGCGCGTCCTGGTGGTCCAGGCGCACCGCCCCGAGGAGCTCTCGGCGCGCGAGGACGCGGGCGCCGTCGCGAGCGGACACCCGGCCCAGGTCCGCGTCGCGCTGCGCGCGCTCACCCCGGACGCCACCGCCGAACTGGTACGGGCCGCGCTCGGCGAGCACGCCGACGACCCGTTCTGCCGCGAGGTCTGGGCCGTGACCGGCGGCAACCCGTACGAGGCCGTCGAACTCGTCGCCAAGGTCCAGGACAGCGAGATCGTGCCCCTGGAGGAGTCCGCGGGGCTGCTGCGCGAACTCGGTGCCTCGGCCCGGGGCAGCGGCCTGGTCGCCCGCCTCGAACGGCTCGGGACCAACGCCAACCGCTTCGCCTGGGCCGCCGCCGTTCTCGGCACCGACATCTCCCAGGACCTGGCCGCGAGCCTGGCCGGCATGACTCCGGCCGAGGCGGCGGACTGCACCGCCCGGCTGCGCGAGGCCCGGATCGTCAGTGGCTTCGACCCGATGGAGTTCGTCCACCCGCTGATCGCCTCGGCCGTGTACCGCTCCATCCCTCCGGCCACCCGGACCGCCATGCACGGCCGGGCCGCCTGGGCGATCACCCGTGCCGGACTCGGCCCGGCCGCCGCGTCCCGCCACCTGCTGGAGGTCCACCCGGACGACGACCAGGAACTGGTCGCCCAGCTCAGGGCCGCCGCCACCCAGCACCTGGCGGTCGGCGCCCCGGAGGCCGCCCGCCGCTGCCTGGAACGGGCCCTCCAGGAACCGCCGCGCCAGGACGTTCGCGCCACGCTCCTGTACGAGCTGGGCTGCGCCACCCTGCTCAGCTCCCCGGCCACCACCGTGCAGCACCTCAGGGCGGCCCTCGACATGCCGGGCCTCACCGACGAGTTGCGGGTCGACGCCACCTTCCGGCTCGCGGCGGCGCTCTCCCACAACAACCAGCTCAAGGAGGCCGCGCTGGCACTGGCCGCCGAGGCCGAGCGCACCCCGCCCGGCCCGGGGCTCATGCGGCTCCAGGCCGCCCACTTCCTCTGGGAGGGCATGCAGGCGAGCGAGGAGGACGGCCCCGGCCGCTCCCGCCGGCTGGCCGCCAACGCCGACCACCTCAAGGGCCGGAACAACGCCGAACGGGCGCTGCTGACGCTCCGCGCGTTCGACGCGATGCTGCGCGGTGAGAACTCCGAGCTGATCGTCGACCTCTGCGAACGGGCCCTGGTCAACGGCCACCCCGCCCGGGGCCTCGGCTGGACCGACACCGAGTGGGGCTTCGAACTCCCCACCCTGCTCGGCATCACCTACGCCTTCACCGACCGGCTGGACCGCGCCGAGGAACTCTTCGGCGAGGCCGTCCGCGCCTTCGAGATCTCCGGCTGGAGCGGCGCCCACCTGGCGTTCGCCCACACACTGCTCGGTCTGGTCCACCGCCGCCGGGGCCGTCTGGCCGAGGCGGAGGGCTTCCTGCGCGAGGGACTGCGCCTCGCCGACCGCGTGGGCAGCGGTCTGCCCGTCCACTGGGACGCCGCCTGCCTCCTCATCGACACGCTGCTGGCCCGCGGCAAGACCGCCGAGGCCCGTAAGGTCGCCGACCTGTACTCCTTCGGCCTGCCCTACCCCAGCGCCATGGTCCTGCCCGACGCCCCGTGTGTCCGGGGCCGGCTGCTCCTCGCCGAAGGCCGTACGAAGGAAGCCGTCACCGAACTGGAGGCGGCGGGCCAGTCCCTCGAACCGCGCGGCCGCTTCAACGGCATCTGGGGCCCCTGGGCCGGCGACCTGGCCCGCGCCCTCGCGGAGGACGACCCCGGCCGCGCCGCCCAGCTCGCCAACTCCGCCCGCGTCCACGCCGAACGTTTCGGCACGGACACCGCCATCGGCGAGGCCCTGCGCTGCGTCGCCCTCTTCGCCCGCCCGGAGGAGGCCGCCCACCTCCTCGGTGAGGCGGTCCGCCATCTGGAAGCCTCGCCCTCCGGCTACGAGCTGGCCCTCGCCCTCTACGACCACGGCGTGGCGACCCGCTCCCCGCGCCAGCTCGCCCGCGCCCAGAAACTGGCCACCACCTGCGGCGCCGAGACCCTGGCGACCCGCGCCCAGCAGGCACGGGCGTCGATCCGGTCCTCGGAGTGAGGTAATGTTTGTCCTGCGCAGCCGCCCAGCAGAGCCGGGTGACTGACAGCGGGACGTGGCGCAGCTTGGTAGCGCACTTGACTGGGGGTCAAGGGGTCGCAGGTTCAAATCCTGTCGTCCCGACTGGAGACAGTCGCAGGTCAGGGCCGGTTTCGGAGACATCCGAAACCGGCCCTTGATCATTTTTGGGGACCAGTTGGGGACCAACTGGAGGTCCGGCGCCCTTGACCGGGTCAGCGGGTCATGACGATGGGGCTCGGGAGTGAGCGTGGTGCGCGCAGCGCGCTGAAGTGGGCGGAGAGCGCCGCCCCGGCTGCCGTGATTTTGTGGACATCCGGGTGAAGGTAGCGCTGGGTGGTAGTAAGTGAACCGTGGCCGGCGATTCTGCGGAGGACGTGTACTTGGACCCCGGCGTCGGCGAACCAGGTCAGGCCGGTGTGTCGGAGGTCGTGGCGGCGCAGGTGCTCGTAGCCGAGCTTGGTGACGACATCGTCCCAGTGGGTGGCGTCGCGCAGGACGGCGGTGGAGATGCGTCCGCCGCGCGGGCCGGTGAACAGGCGGGTGTCCGGGTTGGGGCCGGCGGACAGGATGCGCTGGGCGACGAGGGGGCGGATCTCCTCGATGATGGGAACCTTGCGGGCCCGCTTGCCCTTGGTCCCCTTGTCGGTCAGCCCACCGGGTGCGGGTGTGGTCTGACGCCGCACGGTCCAGATCCACTGGGTGGTGTCGATGTCCCCGACGCGGCAGCCTGAGACCTCGCCGATCCGTGCGGCGGTACACGCGGCGAAAACGACCACGTCTCCCCAGCCGCGGTACTCGTCGTAGGAGGCGGCCACGAGTGCGTCGGCCAGTGCGAGGAGTGTTTCCCAGTCTGGCAGGGCGAGCGCGCGTGGGTCGAGGAGTTCGTCCTCGGCCTGCTTGTAGAGCTTCTGCCAGCCTGTGACCCGGGCGGGGTTCACCTTGATGAGGCCATCGCGCACTGCCTGCTCCATGACACGGACCAGGACGGCGATGGTGTTCTTCACCGTGGAGCGGCTCAGCTCGTCGGCGATCCAGTTCTGCACGGTGCGGTCGACGACGCCGTTGGTGATCATCCGGACCGCGACGTGGCCCAAGGCGGGCACGACACGCATCCGCCAGCCTGACAGGTAGGGGTCGAGTGTTTTCAACTCCAATCCACGCAGGGCAAGTTCCATGTTCGCGTTGCCGTACTCGGCGAGCTTCATGGTGGCGAGCGACGGGGACAGCCCTGCCTCAGCCGCCTCGATGATGGACTGGAGCCACTCCTTCGCTTCGTCCTCGTCCGCCTTCCCCTCCGACAGGGACAGACGCCGCTTCGTAGCCGGATCGAACCAGCGGACTCGGGCGCGGTACGGGTTGGGGCGATCAGGCCGGTACTCGATGTCGGTGGTGAGTCGGACACCGACCGGCACAATGGCCTTGTCGGCCATCATGCGACTCTTCCCGGGACGGTCCGGTGGCGACGCAGCCATTCCTCAACGTCGACCGCGCTGTACATGATGACGCGTTCCGAAACGGATACGAACGGCGGGCCCTGGGGTGGCCGGGCGGTGCGCCAACGGCGCAGAGTCGAGGCGTTTACACGCAGGCAGGCGGCCAGGTCGCGCGTCGAGTACCAGGCATTCGCCAGGAGAGACGACTGGCTGTCGTCTCGGACGAGAGGGGCACCGCCTTCATTCTTCGTGTGCGTCTGACGGTCTGTGTAGTGCGCTATCGGTTCGGTGGGCAAGTGCGGTGGATCTCCGGGGGCGTATGGAGCCCCAAAGGGATACAGAAGGCGGTCGGCGACAAGCGGCGCGGCCCGCAGGAACTGATCCGCAGTGGTGCTCTGGGCAAACGGCGGACAATAATCATCTGCAGAAGCGCCGGTTTGGCTAACCGGTGATGTTCGGCTATGTTGCCCTCATTTACGACGTGGTGAGCATCACGTGATCCGCCGATCATCGTTGTTCGATGACGCATCATGTGGAGTGCGTCGCCATCCTCGAACCGGCCGCGAAGGGCTCCTGAACTGGGGTTTTGTGAGTGCGTATTATGTGCGGTGTGGGCGTTACTGGCGATATCTTGACGCTGAAATGACGCTCGTGACGCTCATTTGACGCTCGTTCTGATGGGGCGTCAGGCGCCTTTTCGGGCAGGTCAGACCCTGTCAAGGTGGCGAGCGTCGATGGGGTGCCGAGGACAGGCGACGCTGAGCGTGGACCTACTGAGTCGTGCTGATCAGATGTCCCGGAAGAGACCAGCGAGTGCGGTGACCTGCCACGATGAGCGGTTGGCGGTCGCTGACCTGCGCGAATGACCTTTCGGCTATTTCACGTTCGTGCCGCTTGATGGGGTCGGAAGTCCCAGAAAAGTCCCAGGGGACTCCCACAGCTGACGGGTGTCTTTTGGCTCTGTACGGCAGGCCGGATTCGTCGAACCGCCTAGTTTCCAGCCAGGGTGGTGGAGTCTGGACGTCGAGTAGCTGGCGCTCGGCCGATGACTTGCGGGATGGTGGGGTCCTGATGAGCGACGACGACTCTGAGGTCTCTGGTGACAGTGAGCCGGCAGCGCCCGCCAGCTCTCGGACGCCCTACAGCGAGAGGCCCGTCGCGCGGGCCCGGCGGGCGAAGGCTCAAGAGCTGATCGAGCGGCTCGTCGCCGAGGGCCGCTTTCGGATCACCGACCCTGATGACGACGAGGTCGCGGAGTGGCGGCGCGTCGTCAACTATGCGAAACGGCACGGCCTGGAACCAGCGGGCAAGCGCATTGAGAAGGTTCCGTACAGTGGGCCGGGGCTGGAGCTGTTCCTTGCGGATGGCCCGCATCCCAATGCGCGGAGTCAACGGGCGAAGGCGGGCGGGGATCCGGTTCCCGTTCCCTCACGGCTGGGGAACCTCCATCCGATCGTGACCGCGCTCAAAGACGATGAGAGTCGGCTGGTGATGCCCTCGGCATTGCGCCGAAGGGCGCTCCTGCTGTTGCAGGGACTGGCGGCTGAGGCAGTCCGGCGAGGCCACGAGGTGCGGAAGTCCCGGTCATCCTTCTACCCGCGCGAGGGCGGAGTTGATGTCGCTGTCGACGGCTTCGCGTATACCGTCACCGTCAGGCGGTAGTTCCCGGAGTCCACAGATGCGGAGCGCTCCGCTCGGCTCGTCGTAGAGCTCGCTCATGGTTTGACCGATCGGCCTGGTCGCTGGCGGGATCGGAAGACCCGGACGCTTGAAGAAGCCCTGGGTGTGATCCTTGGAGAGATTGAGGCGCGAGCGGCAGAGGATGCTCGGCACAGGCAGGATGAAGAGCAGGCCAGGGCGGAACGTGAAGTCCGCTGGCAGGCGGCCATGGACGTGGCAAGGGAACAGGCTGTTCGCGAACAACTTGCCCAGGTGCTTCGTGAACAGGCGGGCTGCTGGCAAGAGGCCGCGGTGCTCAGCGCGTACTGCACGGCGTTGGAACGCCGCATCGGCGAGTCGGACGGTGCTGCGGACGAGCAGGCTCTGGACTCGGCCCGTCGACCGACCCCTTGAGTAGGCTCCCAGAGATGCCGCAGACAAGCGAACCCACGCTGGAGGAAATCGAGCCGTACCTAAGGGGATGGAGCCCCCACGGACCAGAACGGCAAGGCTGACTACAGGACCGCACATGTTGCCGATGACGATCCCACTCAGCCACCTGCGCAGAGTGCCAGTAGGTTCTTCGTCTGCTGGCAGTACGGAGATTATGCTGCGCTGACCAGCAGAAACGTTGTCTGCGCCTCTTGGTTTCCTGAGCCCGGCCCGCGTATGGCCCTGATCTTGGTCGCGGTCGTCGGTTCTGCACGAGAAGGGTTCAGGTGGGCCGTGCTGGACCCAGTGGACTACGTCATGAAATTGTCTAGGTGGTGGCGCTGACCTGCATCGATGCGGCTGCACGCGTCCCTGACTTGCATGAATGAGTCTTTCAGCGTCTTTCAGAATCTTGCTGCGTTACGCGGTCGATTCTCCCCACGCGCTCCCCAGCGTCTTCGATACTCCCCAGGTTCTCCCCAGGAAGCGGCGTTGCGGCGGGCCGTGGTGGGATCGGAGGTCAGCCCAGAGAAGACACTGCCAACGGCACGCTGAGTGACGGCCAGGTGCGGGTAGGGCAGAACCTGGCGCCGCGGATGAGCACAAGGTGCGGATCTGATGCTGCCTGGGCAATGTGCCAGGTACCGGGGACTACCGCCGCACGGCGCGGTCGATGCAGCATCCTCCCGAGAATCGGGTGCTTGGGTGCTTCGCTTTCGGACATCCTTCTGATGGCAGAGCTTGGCGGCAAGGTCCGCGCTGGGGCGGCGACTCAGCCAGCCCCCTGCGTCGCTGCGCATCCACCGAGGCGCCCCGCAGCACGTGCAGCAGCACTGATTTCCACTTGCTCATGCGGTGCAGCAGATATTCTCCTGTCTGCAAACTGCACGATGGGGGAGGGCTGGTCCGCATGCGGTTCATCTTCGTTCACGGGACTGGCGTGCGCCGTAGGCGTTACGACCAGTGGGCCAGCCTTGTCATTTCAGGGATAACCGCGCGCTTCCCCGATGCAGAACTGGTGCCCTGTTACTGGGGCGACGCCTATGGTGCGAAGCTCAGTGCGGGTGGCGCCTCGATCCCGGGGGTCGACGGTACTCGTGGCACGTCGGCTGCGAGCCCGCTCGACCAGGAGACCGCAGAGTGGCTGTTGCTGCTAATGGACCCACTCTGTGAGTTGCGGGTTCTGGCTGAGTCCGCTGTTGAGGACGACGGATTGGGGATGCCGGGAGTCCGTGCCGCAGGCGAAGAGATCGCCGATCGGCTCGCCATGCTGCAAGGCGACACGGCGCCCAGTGAACTGACGCCGTTGCTCGGGTCCATGGGCATCGAGGCCGGTTACCGAGAAGCCCTGACCACTGTTGCCGGTTCCGCAGAATTCGCTGGCGCGTGCGAAACGGTGCACGAGGCCCCGGCCGTCCGGGAGCTGGCAGCGACCGTGGCCCGCTCGGTTGTCGCCCAGGCTCTGAACGCAGCCGGGGACGAGGCTCTGTGTACCGGTGACGAGCGCGACCGGCTAGTGGACCTCGTCGGCGCGAGGCTGGGCGGCACTGGGCGTTTCCCGGGCGGCCGGGCTGCCGCCGTACTCGGCACGCTCGCCCTGCGGTTGACTACCCAGCCTGCACTCGATCACTGGAGGGCGCCGCTGACTACAGGATCCGTGCCAGCGCTCGGCGACATTCTGCGGTACCAGGCCCGTGGCCGGCCTCTCCGCGACCACCTAGAGAGCCTAATCACAGCGAGCCCCAAACCGACTGTCGTGATCGGTCACAGCCTGGGTGGCATCGCACTCGTGGATCTCTTTGCCCTCGCAGCCGTCGACCAGAGACCGCTGCCCGGGGCGCGACTGCTGGTGACTGTCGGCTCGCAGGCGCCACTTCTGCACGAACTGGGTGCCCTCTCCGGACTCCCGCCGACCGCCGGGCTGCCGCCCGGCTTCCCGCGCTGGCTCAATGTCTTCGACCGTAAGGACCTCCTCGCATACCGGGCGGAACCAGTTTTCCCCGGCGACTCCCGCGTCATCGACCACGAGGTGAGCAGCAGGCAGCCATTTCCGCTTAGTCACAGCGCGTACTGGAAGCTCGATGCGGTGTACGACCGGATCGCAGAGGAGATCGAGGCGCCACGGTGACAGTCGACGGGCATGAACATATCGACCCACATCGTGTCTTCGCGCTCGTCGTAGGCATCGAGTCGTACGGCATTAGCCACCGGTGGGACCTGCCCGGCGCGGCCCGCGACGCCGTACGGTTCGCCGACTGGCTTACCGGCCCCGCCGGCGTCCCGGACCACCAGGTGAACCTACTGCTCTCGCCTCTTGATCGGACCCGGCATGAGCTATCGCGGCACAGCTACCTCTCGCCGACCCGGGACAACGTAGAGCGGATCCTCTTCAAGGAACTTCCTACGTGTGACGGCGATCTGCTGTGGATCTACTGGGCCGGACACGGCTATCTCGACCAAGCCCACCAGATGCTCCTCCCTTACGCGGATGCTACCCGTGACTGGACTACGCATCTCAACCTGGAGGCAGCGCTGCGGTGGTGGAAGGGAGCTGGACCGGCTGACGGTCGCTTTCGCCGACAGATAGCCATCGGTGACGCCTGCCGGGTCGATGCCCGCGCGGCAAGCAAGCTCTCCTTCGGCGAGACGGACTACGGAGCACGTCCGCCAGACCCAGGGCGCCGCCAATTCACGCTTTACGCCTCACACGCTGGCGAGGTCGCGCAAAACCTCGCTGACCGGGGCGCTGGCCAGTTCACCGACACTCTGATGCGCCGGCTACACGAGAGCACCCTGGACCAGAGTGTGCACGGACTCGTCGGCATCGCCCGCTCCTTGCAGGCTGACTTTCAGCTACTGCGGACCAAGGGGCTTGCCTGGCAGTACCCGCAGTTCGTCATTGACCGCGATTGGAGCGGCTCTACCATCTTCGGCGATCGCTGGACCGATCCCGACTTCGCAGGACCTGGAGCTCCGCGTCTAGACCAGATTGGCTGGAAGGAACTCGGCGCGCTATTGCACGGACGAGGGGCCCCTGCCCATACTCACGATGCTTATCGCTGGGCCTTCGACATCACCGGCTGCGCGCTTCCCGCTCACCGCGGCCTGCCGCCCGGCGGGCTGATGGCTATCGCTTACGACCTCGACGCTCGACAGGGCAGGCAGCGCGACATGCCGCTCACGCTGCCCTTTATTCGCTATCTCGCTGCATGCTCTCCCGAGCTGCCATGGGCCGAAGCGGCTGACGCCTGGGTCGACGAAACCCGGGAACGCCTGGGTGCGGCTCCCGTCCCTGCCCCACCCCAGCCAGATCCCGAACCCGCGGGTCTACATGCACGGCTCGCGGAAGACACTGAAACCGACGGCGTCTACTGGTTAAGGATGTGGCTCTACCGAGAAGGCGCCTTCGAAGCGACTTTTGAGTCGAACCGCCCCCTAGCCATGTCGGAGGTGCAAGATCGGTTGGCCAGGCAGTTGCTCGCAGATCAGGAGGGCGGGCTGACGCGCATCGAGTTCCATGTGCCCTACGGTCTGTTAGAAGAGGAGTTCGAGTGCTGGCGGCTGTCAATCGGAAGGCGGGGAAAGGAGATCGAACTCGGCTGCCACTACGAGGTCCTCGTGCGCTGTCCCGGCGAACGCGATGGCGTGGCAGGGGAGCACTGGCGGCGCAAGTGGCAGTGGTTCAAGGCCCATGGTGGAACTGACCCGAAGGCCGTGCACGAGCTGGGCGACGGCGACGTCAGTGACACCCTCGGCGTCTTTCTACAGGCCACTGAACCGCCCGTGTGCGTGCTGGCCGACGTGTCCCAGCAACGCCTGACGGACACGCTCGACGCCGTGCTGGACGCCGGCGTACCAATTGCCGTCTGGCCACGCCGCGGCCATGCGCCACCGGCCGTAGGCGGGCTGGTGGCCGCGCTTGCGGGAGCAGACGGAATGGATGTCCGTCGGCTTCCTGCGTTGCTGAGAACACTACGGATTCCCCCGCCCGGAGCCCCCACCGACGGGGTGCGACGGTCTTCGTTCCCCTTGGCACTGATGTGGGACGACCCCGAACGCGTACCTGAAAGGCGGCCGCTGTCATGACGGCAAAGGAATGGTGGATCTACCAGGGCCCCGGGACCATCCAGCAGAGGCACATGCGGCTGGCTGAACAGCGGCCGCCCTGGCGTGACTTCTCGGGCGTGCAAGATCCGGAGTACGCGCCACCGGGGACCGGTGGCTCAGCCTGGCGGGAGACGCACCGCAGGGGCACCGGATACGTGCCGGACATGGCCGAGAAGGACGCGGTCAACACAGCCCTGTACTTGCGCCGACCGCTGCTGGTCACGGGAAAGCCCGGCCTCGGCAAGTCCACGCTCGCGTACAGCATCGCAACCGACCTGGAACTCGGTCCCGTACTGCACTGGCCGATCACCAGTCGCACCACCTTGCGTGATGGCCTGTACCAGTACGACGCAATCGGCAGGCTTCACGATGCCAATCTGCGCAACCTCCAACAGGCACCCGCCACCCCCTTGGACCCGTCCATCGCACCGTATCTACGCCTCGGGCCGCTGGGTACTGCACTGCTGGCGCAAGACCGGCCCCGTGTGCTGCTCGTTGACGAGATCGACAAGAGCGATATCGATCTGCCCGGGGATCTGCTCACAGTCTTCGAGGAAGGGGCTTTCGAGATCCCTGAGCTGGTTCGGGTGGCGGCGCAGCAGCATGAGGTGAGGATCGGTACGCAGGACGATCCACAGGCGCGGGTACGGGTGGAACGCGGGCGGGTGCAGTGCCGGTCCTTCCCCATCGTTGTCCTCACCAGCAACGGAGAACGCGACTTCCCTCCCCCCTTTCTACGACGCTGCATCAGACTGCACATGGAGCCGCCAGGAAAGGAGAAGTTGACGCAGATCGTTCGGCAGCGGCTGGGACTGGACTGCACGTCGGACGAGCACTACAGGGAACTCGTCGAAGCGTTCATCCACCGACGCATGGACGGCGACCTCGCGACCGACCAACTACTAAATGCCGTTCAACTGCGCTTGAAGGGGGCATGGGCCGACCCGGACGAGCGCACACAGTTCCTGGAGACGGTGCTGCACCGGCTCAGCGGCCCCTCGTCCGTGTGAGGACCCTTCGGTGATCGAGGAATTGCTCGCAGCCCTGCTCGAATCGGGTGCCGACGCCGGACACGAGGAACTGGCTGACATCCTATGGCTAGCCGCGCGCATCAGCGCCGAGGGGCATCTGGCCCGCACGGGCGACGGAGGAGAGCCGGACGTCGAACACGGGGCCGTGCCACCGAGCAAGCCAGACCGAGACGACGGTGGGCCTCAGGCCAGCGAACGGTACTACAGCGCCACGCCCGCAGAGGACACGAGTGGTGTCAGTTCGGACGCTCGGCGAGGCGAAGCCGTCCTAGTGCGGCGCGCTCTGGCCCTCGAGAACCCCCTCGGCATTATGAGGGCGCTGCGTCCACTCGGCCGCCGGACGGCACCAGGCGTCACCACGACTGAGTTGGACGAGGAACTCAGCGCCAACAGCAGCGCCGAGCAGGGCATGGTAGTGCCGATACTGAAGCCACAGCGCGGCCGTTGGCTCGACCTAGCTCTGGTCATCGACACACATCACTCGATGCTTCTCTGGCACGACCTGGTCAGCGAGCTGACACGCACCATCGAACAGACTGGCATCTTCCGCGACGTACGAGTGTGGTTCCTAAGCGGTACTGAGGCAGGAGGCACACCGACTGTCGCACGGGCGAACGGCGGCGACTCTCGCCGCCCTCAAGAAGTTGCCGATCCGTCCGGACACCGGCTGGTACTGGTAGTCACGGACACGGTAGCGGAAGGCTGGAGCGCTACCAGCCTCGAGGCCGTCTTGGCCCAGTGGGCGACACACAGCCCACTGGCACTCCTGAACGTGCTTCCGCGCCGTCTGTGGACCCGGGGCGCGGTGGCCCCAGCGGGTGTCGTTGTACGGGCCGCGCGGCCGGCGGCCCCCAACGCATCGTGGCGCCTGGCCGAGGCAGCTCCACTTGGTGGTCGTTCCAGGCCGAGCTCTAGGAGCCGAGGCCGGCAGGGGCTCGCAGGCAGCATTGCGATTCCCATAGTTGAGGCGTCGCCCCCGGGTCTGGCTGTGCTGGCCTCGCTGGTAGCGGGCGAGGGCCGGTGGAACAGGCTTTCGTGCCTGACAATCGGCCGGACGGGTACGGACAGTGGGCCAGCCCCGGCTCCGGCGTTTGTTGCCGCCCCGGAGCTCGATGGGACCCAGGCCCTGCGCCGTTTCCAGGAGGCCGCGTCACCTGTTGCCCAGGAGTTGGCGGGCTATCTGTCCGCAGTACCGCTGACCCTTCCCGTGATGACACTCGTACGCCGGGCCATGCTGCCGCACTCGGACCACGGCCATATTGCGGAGGTCGCGCTGGGCGGACTCTTGGAAGGGTGGCAAGACGGTCACGGCATGCGTGACATGGCGCGCTTCGAGTTCCACTTCCTGCCCGGTGTGCGCGAGGCGCTGTTGGGTGCCCAACTGCGCCATGACATCACTGCGGTACAGGAACTGGTCCGGCGGGAGGTAGCAGGCTACGTCGAACGGCTCGCAGGAGGAGTGGGCGGTGATTTCCCAGCGATGCGTACGACAGCCGGGGGAACGGGAGAGCGAAGCATCGGCCCACGGGCGATGCCCTTCGCAGAGTCCGCCCTGCCACGGGCGGCGTGGCAGCAGGAACGGGAACGCTTCTCATTTCCGGTCCCCGGTGGTGTCGTGGCAATGGCTTCGGTTCCTGCCATCAATGGCCGGACGTACCTAGCCACCTACAGCCGACCGGATGGAAAGGTACGAACGTGGGACCCAGAGACGGGCTCCATGGTCAGTGAGCCATTTACGGTGCAGGCGCCTGGAGTCGTGGCAATCGCCGCAGTCCCAAGGCGTGCGAGATCTCCACTGCTCGCGACGGTCGACTATGGCGGGGAAGTGCGCCTTTGGGAATCAACCGACGGAAGATATGTCGGAATTCGATATGCTATTCGCTCAAAAGAAGTTCTGTCTATGGCGGAATTTTTAGAGGCGAACGAGCCCCCGCGTCTTGTTGTTGCGGAGTATGGCGGAGGCTTCCAAACCCGGGACGCTATGAATGGGGCTCCAGTCGGTAAGACCCTGCGGACCGGCGCGTTCCCCGGACGGGCCGTGACTGCACTCGTCGATCCCGCCGGGCGGCGCTGCCTAGCAACGGCCGACTACAGCGGCATTGTGCGGCTGTGGAATCTTCGAGTAGAACCTGCCGCTCGCCATGAACTAATCACCATTCGTCCGCAAAAGGTGCTGGCCATGGCTGCCATCGATAGAAGTTGGAGTCACAGCCTCCTGGCCACCATCGGGTACGACAGCATTGTTCGCGTGTGGGATCCCTTTGTGGGGTCGAAAGTTCCCGACCCCGACTCAGTTCTTGATCTTGATGCGATGGACCCAATCCGATTCGAGAGATTGGTCTTCCGCCTTCTCGAGGAGATGGGTGAGGGGTCAGTGGCTATTGATGAGAGAAGGGATACAGGAATCGATGCGATGCTTACTCGTCCAGGCGCCCGGGAAACCATTATCGTTCAGGTCAAGCACGTCCGGAGGGCCGTTGCTGGCGAGGTTATCCGTAGCTTTGCCCAG
The DNA here is from genome assembly GCF_053597115.1 of Streptomyces sp. NPDC001515. Classification (NCBI taxonomy): domain Bacteria; kingdom Bacillati; phylum Actinomycetota; class Actinomycetes; order Kitasatosporales; family Streptomycetaceae; genus Streptomyces; species Streptomyces sp. NPDC001515. The sequence continues at coordinate 2,366 of NZ_JBSFHN010000033.1, read as the reverse complement.
TCCATACACGACAGTGAGGCCCGCAAAGGGATGGTCATCACGAACGGAACATTTTCAAAATCCAGCATCGAATTTGCCCAAGGGGTCGGGCGTATTCAGCTAATCGATGGCCGTGCGCTGCGAGGACTGATGCGGGAGCATCTTGGAATCGACTTCTTCCTCGAATCGCCGCCGAATGTGCCGCCAGCGACCCGTGACAGCCGCTGACGCGGTCCGTTCGCCCGAGTTTGGCTTCTTCCTGCACGCAGCGGCGCAGCGCCGGGGCGCGCAGGTGGGGATGCCGACCAAATGGATCGGCGCCTCAGCGCCTGTATCGCGAGATCGCCGGTGGCGTTCCGGGTTAGGGAGTGACTTGCGGAGAACGAGCTTGGTGGAGCGGGGGTAGCAGGCCACGCGGTCGAGGGTGGTGTGCCTCCAGCCCTCGACGAGCTGTGGTCCATGTGAGGAGCAGGAGTGGGAGGGGCCCAGCGCTTAGAAGGCGCCTGCTCTATCCACTGAGCTACGGGGGCTGACCTGCGCAAATGCAGCTTTCGAGAGCTGTCCCTCAGCGCCTGGGGGACGGATGGGGGAATCGCGGATTCCCGGCGATCGGGGGACGCGAGCGCTCCTCGATCAGGCCGTACGTAGGGTCTCACAGCATCTTCACGTTCTCGAAGCCTCCCTCGGAAACAATTTCGCATCTCATCGGCGTTGGTGTTCTCCGAGCCGGGGGAGGCGGGTGGCGGACTTGAAGTTGTTTCGCATGGACATGATCAACCTTGGTATGGCTGAGGTCGTGCCGCGTCTTGCTGAGATCGAGGCGGACGTTCAGCGACTTGTTGAGGACTGCATGGAGACGCTGCTGGGCGTTCGGTTCTTGGCGAGCGAGTACAGCACCGGACCGGTGCTCGGGGGGCGAATCGACTCGCTGGGACTGGACGAGAACGGTTCGCCCGTAATCGTCGAGTACAAGCGCGGCACAGACGCCGGCGTGATCAACCAGGGCCTGTTCTACCTGGCGTGGCTGATGGACCACCGGGCCGAGTTCGAAGACCTGGTTCGTGACCGGCTCGGGGTGACGGCCGCGTCCAGAGTCCTGTGGAGCAGTCCGCGCCTGATCTGCATTGCCGGCGACTTCACCCGGTACGACGTGCACGCCGTGGGTGAACACCGGCGCTCGATCGACCTGGTCCGCTACCGACTCTTCGGCACCGACCTGTTCGGCTTGGAGACCGTGGCCTCCACGAGCGGTGGCACGCAGGTCCGCCCGGCGCGGCCTCGCCCGCGTACCCCGACAGCGGGTGGCGGCCGGGATGCGGTCATGGCGGACCTGGCCGGCGCGGTCGACGAGGCCCTGCTCGGGCTCGGGGACGGTGTGTCCCGCGTCGAGCGCAAGCAGTACCGGGCGTACCAGCGGCTGCGGAACTTCGCCTGTGTGTGTCCGCCGCAGCGGACCAAGCTGGTGGTCTACCTGAAGGTCAGCCCGAAGAACGTCGATCTCGTTCCGGGTTTCACCCGCGACGTGTCGGGCCTCGGGCACCACGGGACCGGTGATCTGGAGGTGCAGCTCCGCACGCCGATGGATGTGGAGAAGGCGCAGGATCTTTTCCGGGCGAGCTACGCCGCGGCTTGACGGCGGGCTCTTGGCCTCGTGCTTCAGGGTCAGGCTGCGGTTGCTGGTGGGTGCCTTTCGACGGACGGGCAGGGCGTGGCGGTGGACTACCAATGATGCGGGGGATCGCCGGTTTGGCCAACCGGCGATCCTGGGCTATGTTCCTCAGCCCTGATCCGGGGGTGCCGATGAGGGTTCGAGGTGCGGGTTCGCGTCTTCTTGCCGGTTCGGTTGGCCGAGGTCAGTGAGAGGCGTTGTGTGGGTGATGACGTCGACGCGGTGTGATCGGGCGTAGGCGGCGATGGCCAGGGAGAGCTTGGGTTCACCCTCGGTCCGGCGGGCGGTGGCGGCAACGTGGGCCGATAGCTGCGGGGTTACTCGCATGCGTCCTTGGAGCAGGCGCAGATTGCCGGTGCCGTGCTTGGCCGCCAACTGGGCCGCCTGTTCATGGCCGGGCTTCTCCACCAAGGCCACCATCGGCTGCACCGGCCCGTCGCCGGAGCAGACGATCACTCCGTGGGTGTGTGCCGCAGTCATGTCGAACGGTGCGGCGAGCACCGCTGGTGTGTCCGGCGAGCCGAGAGCCGCCAGGGAACGGAGTGCGAGGTGGGTGGGATCGACGTTGTCGGCGAAGGCCACGTAGTAGTCGCCGTTCTTTGTGCGCAGATGTTCGGCACCGTTTAGACGTCGTCTTGATTGGCTGAGACGAGACGAGAGTGCGGAGGATGAACCCGTGTGCTTCCTTACTTCTCGGCCGGATTGTGTCGGCAGCACC
>NZ_JBSFHN010000032.1:0-100711 GCF_053597115.1 Streptomyces sp. NPDC001515 | reverse complement strand
GGGAGCGGCGAGACGACATCCACGAAGCCTTCCTCGGCCTCGCCACCTGCCTCATCACACACCGGCACGTGAAACGCCTTTGTTAGGACCTCTTAATGGTCCGTGCCGACAGGCCCGCCTCACCGTCCTCGAGCCGGACGACCTTGGGCCCGCGTCGCGGTTTCTTCTGTGCGGTGATGAACGCGAAGATGTCCGCCGTGACGACGTCGGTCGGCTCCTTGGGCACCGCCGAGAAGAAAACCTTCAGGTCGTAGGCGGTGGCCAGCAGAGTGTTGGGCCGACAGCGGGCCGCGACGAACTCCAGGTAGTCGTCGACCAAGGCATGCCCAAGAGAGGCCGTGGGGTTGCCCGCGGCATCGACATGTCGTACCAACTCCGGCTGCCAGGCCATCCGCGCTCCTCGACGGGAGCGACCATCCTGACCGGAAACACGAGATCGCGAAAGAGTTGTCACCCACATAACCGCCCAGCACGTTGAGAGCGTGGACGTGGCCTTCGAAGAATGCCTCTTGCCCTGCCGAGGCGAAGATGCGGTGGACGGCCTTGCCCGAGTACGACAGCCGGAAGGCAAACAGATAGCAGGTCACCAGCTTGCCGGCCAACTTGAAGGTGACGTCTCCGAAGTCGACCTCGGCCTCGGCTCCGGGCCGATGGGTCTGCGGGACGAAGGCATCGACCACCCCCTTGCCAGCCTGGCGACGGATCTCCTCGCGGCGTTCGGCGACGTAGGTGCGGACCATCTGGTAGGAGATGTCGACGGCGTCGTGCTCGTCGAGAAGCCGGTCGTAGATCCGCTTGACCGTGTGCCGCTGCTTCCGTGGCGCGGTCAGGTCCGTCTTCAGGATGGCGTCGATCACCGGCTTGTAGGGGTCCAGGCGCGTCGCGCGCGGCCTCATCTTCTTGCGCGGCTCCGGCAGGGCCGACACCAGGGCACGCTGCACGGTCTCGTAGCCGACGCCGTACTTCCGCATGAGCGCGCGCGTCGCCATGCCTGTCCTGGCGTCACGGCGGATCGCCGCGTACAGATCGACCTTGGACTTCGGCAACACCCTGGCCCCCTCGTCGTGCAGAGCACAACCAGGGTCCCGAAGCAAGCACCGAGGTGTTTCCAGAACTCAGCGACATCACTCTCCCGTGGAACCGGGTGTTCCCGCTGCTGAGCATCAGACGTTCCTGAAACTCACCTACAAAGCCATAGGGGATCTTTGCTGCGCGAAGGGCTGACCACCGAAAAATCCGCCGGGCCTGGTGCGAGTCGGAAGGGCTGGACCCAGGCGCGTGGCGCCACACTCTGGACGACCACCCGGAGGGCCGGCGGCTGTACGCGGCTCTGGAGGTCGGGAAAACCGGGCAGTCGGAGTGGCACGAGGGCACGGCGGGGCTCCTGGGTGCGCACGTCCGATGCGGTGAACCTGATGTGGCGAGCCTGGGCCGAAGTACCCGTCGCCCGGCGGATGGTCGCGCTCACGCGTGCGGTGCGTGTTCGTGGACGATCAGGCGGTGAACCTTCCGCCGGCCGCCGGTCTGGGCATCGCAACGGTCCATGCCAAGGACGAGACCGTGGCCGTGACGGAGTTGGAGGCGCTTCTCGGCGTTACGGCCGAGTCCGCCGCGTGAGGCGACCGCGCTCTTCCTGCGCGGTTGCCGTGCGATGAGTCATCGGATGGGGCAGATCATTACGGTGAGGAGGGGCGAGGCCGGTGACGGCTGGCTCTGGCCGATGTCCGTGTAGCCCCATGACGTGTAGAGCGCGTGGACCTTCCCGTCACCTGCGACGCTGTTGACCATGAGCGTGACGTAGGGCTCGTCGCTTGTGGCGAGGAGGGCGTCGTGGATGCGGCGGGCGGTGCCGGTCTTGCGCCAGGCCGGGCGGACGCCGATTTCTTTGAGGGCCATGGCCGGACGCTCGGTGTACTTCTCTGCCGGGGCCGGGCTGGTGCGCTGCCAGTAGCGGTCCCCGTGCTCGATGGTGTTGCTGTACGCGTAGCCGACCGGCTCGTTGTGCGCGTACGCGAGGACGGCTGTGAATCCCGGCTCGTTTGAGTGACGGTCGAGGCGTTCTCCGAATGCGGTGACCGCGTAGTTCGGCAGGTGGAGCAGCGGGGCGCGTACCTCGGCGTATACATCGAGGAGGTCACCGCGAATCGTGTCCAGGCTCGTGAAGGTGCGCAGCTCGATGGTGGGCGCGGTGGTCATGTGGCCTTCCTCCAGGTGATGGTGTGCTCTGTCCAGGTCTGGACGGTGGTGCTGCGAGGTGCGGATGCGCGGAGGGCGGCACCGAATTCTTGGAGCATGCGCGACACGCGGGCATGGCGAGTGGCGGCGTCTGCGGGGACCCTTATGGCGGTTGCTGTTGCGGCGTCCGCGGCCCCCTGTGAGAGAAGAGCGTGCGCGAGGCGGGTCGTGGCGATGGCGCGAGACCTGACCATGTGGGGCTGGAACGACGCCAGGCAGCGGTGGGCGTGGTACTCGGCGGTCGGGTACTCGCCGAGCGCCAGATAGGCGGAGAGGGCCAGGGAGTCCAGTTCGGCTTGATCATAGAAGGCGAGCAACCAGACGGGCCGGTGATCAGCCGGATCGGCGCGCAGCATGGCGTCCTGCGCCTGCTCGAACGCGCGACATGTCTCCGTACGATTCTGGGCCGTACCGTGAATGGCTCCCTGGCGGGCCAGGCCGAGGGACGCGAACAGCGGGTCACGACGGGTGAGATGCAGGTTGCGAGCAACGTCATTCGCGGCGATCGCGTCGGCGGGGCGCCCCATGTGCCGGTACATCGTGCCCGCGTGACTCCAGATGCGGAACTTGATCGCCTGGTCGCCCGACATCTCCGCGAGGGCCTGGGCCTCGCGCATGTGCCCCTTCGCGGCCTCGTAGCGCCGGCCGTCGATGGCCGCCCACATCGCGGACGAGCGGAACGCGGCTCCTGAGGCGTACAGGCTGTTGCGCACCCTCTGGGTCGCGCTGCCCGCGTTCTGGAGGTTGAGTGCCTCGTCGGCGAGCGCTGTGGCCAGTTCCTCGATGCGGGGTTGTCCGCCGTGGCGGTGGTCGTTGGCGATGATCTCGGCGAAGCGCTTGTTCAGCCGGTTGACGTCGCTCATGCCGATCCGGCGGGGTGAGGCGGTCCCTGGGGCTGCTGCTGCGGCGGCTGCCGCAGCGATGCCGCCGACGAGAGTGCGGCGCTTCATTTCGGGGTCCTCCTGCTGCGATGACGCTGGGGTGGCCGAAGAGCGGCCCCGTGGCACGAACCCTAAGGCGACGGCGGGTAAGCCCGTCACCGTCTCAAGCGCTGTACGGGTTGCTGACTTCGGCCAGGTAACTCGGCCGGCCTTCCAGGCACGGATGGACGACCCGTCGAGCCCGCCCATGCGCCCCGTCAGCTCTTCGACGGCGCTGTTCACGGCATCGGCAAGGCTGTTGGAGCTGAATCCATGCTCGGTCATCCACGTCTCAAGGACGGTGTTGCGGATCGCCACCATGCGGGCACGGTAGCTGCTGGGCTCGCGGTCCACCACGTAAAGGGCAGGTCAAAACGTCCTAGTCGAGCCCGACCGATGAGCGCTTCAGCGCCCTAACCAGCCACGGGAGCAACGGAGTTACCTGGATGCCGGTCACCTTCAGCGAGTGAGTGGTGACTGTTCGTTCCTCTCTGAAACAGGAGCCCCGTCATGCCCCACCAACAGCCCCGGAGGAGCCGGCTCGCGTTGGCGGACACGCCCAACGCCGTGGCTCTGGCGCGGCTGCACACTGCCGACGTCCTCTCTGGCTGGTCCGTTTCCTCCCATGCCGTCGAGACGGCGCAGCTCCTGGTGTCGGAGCTGGCGACCAACGCCGTGCGGCACACGGAGGACGGCGAGGTGTCTACGCGTCCGGCTTCATGGCAGGGCGGCGTACAGACCTTCGAACTGCTGCTGGAGGCCGAGCCCGACGCCGTCAGGGTGTCGGTGTGGGACCGCGATGCGAGGCCGCCGGTTCTGAAGGAGGTCGGTGTCGACGCGACGGGCGGACGCGGAATCTTCATCGTGGCGGTCATGAGCAGGGCCTGGGGCTGCTACCCGGCTCGGAACGCGCCGGGCAAAGTGGTGTGGGCCGAGATCGCACTCGCCGTCGCGGGGCCGCAGGGCGGCAGCGACGTTTCCGTATCGTCTCCGGGCCTGCCCGAATCCGATGGCCTCCACGTGCCCGATGCCGCACGGGCCGACACCAACCTGATCGGTCGCGTGCTCGTCGGCATCAAGGATCTCTGACCGCCTCGCCCGACTGGCCGGCGATTGCACCAATGACTACGCCTCCTCCTTTCGCCCGCGCAGTGCGGCCCATGCACTACGTCCCCGTGCGGCTGGCTGCCGCACACGCAAACGGACGTTCGCCCTATCCCCTGAGGATCACCCGATGACGAATGCGCTGATGACCGCGATGGCCACGGCCCACGCCCTGAAGCTTGCCCTGGAGTACGCCGGTCTCGACTTCGAGTGGGAGGAAGGCCCCGTGCCCCACGGCCGGCGCCTGCGGTTGACTCCCTCGGTCGCTCACCCCTGGACACACGGAGACGTGCGGGCCCACCTGCTCGCCGAGGGCATCGCCGCCGAGGTGGCGCGTCTGGAACAGGCCCTGCCGTGCCCCGGCCACGAGCTGCTTGTCGTCCTGCCCTCGGACGAGGAAGTCCGGTCCCTCGGGCGGCTGATCGAGACCCGGCTCTCCGAGGCGCAGAACGCGGCGTTGCAGTTGCATCGGGCCCTGGCCCGTATCGGCATCGAGCGGCATCTCGACCTCCAGACCACCGGTACCCGGGAGCTCATCGACCTCGGCATGCTCGATACGGACACGGCCACGCTGCTCTACCGCCGCCTCGGCGGCGACGCGTCGGTCCTGAGCGCCCTCGACCTCGGGGACTGGCACGACCACGAGCGGTTCGCCCGGGAACTGGAGCGGACGATCTCCGCGAACGGGCAGCACCTGCTCGTCGAGTCGGTGCCCACCTGCGGACACTGCCGCAGTCGGTACGGGGGCCACCGCATCCGCTTCGACTACCTGGACGCCGACGACGCGTTGCTCCTCGCGGACACCCTGCACCGGACCACCCCATCAGCAGAATGCGAGCCGCCCTCCGCAGTCTCTGTCTGACACCCAAGGAGATGCCCACCCATGACGTCGGCGGGAGGAGCACCTACGAGGACCGCAGGTGCTCCTCCCGTGCCGAGGGGAAGTCGTCGTCAGCCCTTGCAGACCGCCACGTTGTCGCTGGTGCCGGGGAAGGCGGCGGCGCGGGTGGCCTGGAAGTTGGCTTCGAAGGCGTCGAAGACGGACGGGGTGGTGATGCGGAGCATGGCTTCGTCGTTGTTGCGGAGGGCGGGGCCGCTCCAGTTGTGGCTGCCGGTGAACATCACCTTCTGAACGGTGCCGGCGTACATGCCGTCGACCATCCAGTTCTTCGAGTGGACGATCCGGTTGGGCGCGGTGGAGTCGTCCGGGTCGGGCTGCTGATAGCAGCGGTTGGTGATGCCGGAGACGCCGTGGAGGGCGTTCCAGGTGCCGGAGTCGCTCTCGCTGTAGACGAGGTCGACGAGACAGCCCTGGCCGGCCAGCGCGCGGAGCTTGTCGGCGACGCCCTGGCGGGTGATCTTGAGCATGGCGGCGTGGACGGTGGTGCGGCGGGCGGTGCCGGCGGAGTCGGTGTAGCGGCAGGTGATGTTGTCCATGGCGTTGACGACGGTGTCCGTGGTGTCGTCGCTGCCCGCGCGGGGGAAGAAGTAGTACTTGTAGTCGCCCGCGTTGCCGTAGGTGTAGGACCAGGCGGTGCGGTTCTGGGCCGGGAGGCGGGTGAAGTAGTCCACGTAGCCGTCGTACAGGGCGGTGTTGCCGGCGACGGTGACCGAACTGTTCCAGTAGCGGCTGTAGTTGGACGGCGTCAGGTTCGAGGTGAGCTGGACGACGACGTTCTTCTGGGCGCCGTCGCCGACGCTGCTCGCGAGCAGGAACTTGTTGTGGTTGATCCCGCTCGTCGCCGTGCCGAGGCAGGAGCGGCCCTTGGCGCACAGGGCGACCCAGGAGGCGGCGGAGGTGCTGGTGCCGAGGCTGCTCTTGAGCAGGTCGTAGGAGGCCGGGTAGTCGAGGGTGCTCTCGTCGAGGACGACCTTGACGCTGACGCCCCGGGCCTTCGCGGCGCCGAGTTCCGTGGCGACCGTCTCGTCCCAGAGGTGGTACATCGCCAGGCGCAGGACCGATCCGCTGTCCGCGTTGGCGATCACGGAGCGGACCTGGGCGCGGATGGTCTGCTGCTCGGCGGTGGTGCCGGTCGGCTTGTTGAAGACCGGGCCGGTGGGCACCGTCGCTGCGGCGGCGCTCTGCGCGGGGACGAGCAGGGCGGCCACGCAGGCGGTGGCGGCGAGCAGTACGCCGGCTGCCCGCCTGCCGGGCGTGGTGCGCTGCGTGGCGGAATGCGGGGAGGCGGACCGCCGGGACAGGGACCATGAACGGGTTCGGGTGAGCGGCGGTATCATCGTCGGTTCTCCTCATTCCTCGTGCTTCCGCGCGATGTTGTGCGCGGGCTGTGCGTGTCTCGGGCCGTCAAGCCGGGTCAGCAAAGCACGACTTCGACGCCGAGTCACCTGGCTCGCGCGCCGTGTCGCCGGGGCGGGGAGAAGGAGCAGGGGAAAGGAGGCGGCCTCGTCCTGCCCGTCCCGTGCGCGAACCCCAACCCGTCGAAGAGGCACGTGCTAGCCGGAGATCTGATCCAGCAGCCCGTACACGGCCGCGTAGGCCACCGGGGAAGCGACAACCGCCACGGCGAGGCCCAGGCCGCGCTCGCGGTGGGTGCGCGCCAGTGCCAGGGGCAGTGCGCAGGCGACCACGGCAGCGGCGATGGCCTGGTCGGTGTACCCGAGCGTCAGCCAGTAGTGAAGGCACTCGCTCCCGAAGAGGCCGCCGACCGCACCGAGGGACCCGACGCGCCGCCACAGCCGGGGACTGCGTCGCGACCAGGCGCCGGCCGTACCGAAGAGCGGGCCGGAGACACACGCCATCACCAGCCAGACGAGGGGGAAGACGAGGCTCCCCATGCCCTCGCGGCCCAGTTCCGCGTAGCCGTAGTAGCCGACGACGAGGCCGATCTCCGCGAGCGCACCGGACACGGCGATACGGCGTACATCGCCGACGCGCGGCGCGAGGACCGCGCCGGTGGCGAAGGCGAGCGCCGACCACACCCCGCCGGAGTTCGCCAGCTGGCTCCAGGACGAGGGCAGCCAGCCCTGGAGCAGGTTCGTCAGGACGCCGAGGGCGATGCCGATGGCGGCGCAGAGCACCTGTGTGAGGGCGGCGTGGTCCCGACCGGCGGCGGGGCGGCTGAGGGCGTGGGGCGAGGTCGCCGCGGACGTGGAGGGCGGGGAGGTCATGACGGGTGACTATACATTCTGATTATACGCGCGGTGTATAGAGGGGTGGGGGCGGGTGGCGTCCCGTTTCCCCGCTCCTCTTCCCGGAAATCGTTCCGGGCGGCACTCCCGCGCTGATCACGGTGGCCCGAGGAGTGACCGGCGCCGACTTCTTCGGGGCCGCCACCGAGGACCGGTACCCGGATGTGCTCGGGGCTGTCGCCTGTGGAGACCTCCACCGCAGGGCTCGCGGGGCGCCTCGGACGGCTGCCGCACCAAGCGCTCACCATAAACCACGATCCCGAAGCGAGCGGCGCCGTTCTGCTGGAGGCCGCAGGCGTCATCATCTGAACGCGTGGAAGGGCGCGGAGCACGGGACCGTTTCCGTGCTCCGCGCCCGGTTCAGAGGAAACAGGGGCCGCGGCGGAGGTGCGAAGAGAGGGTTGCACGGGCCTTCAGGTCTGGTGACCGCGCCGCCCTCCCCCGTACCACCGCACTGGTATCGCACCACCGCCGCGGCCCGAGGGGGTGTCCGGCGGATCCCCCGTCCTGCCCCTGCCGTGCGCGAACCCCTCATCCGGGTGGGCGCGTCGGCGCGGGCAGGGTCTGTGGGGTGGGAGATCAGTCCTCGCGCAGGGCGCGGACCGCCTCCTCCACGCGGGTGCCGTACTCGGGGTCGGCCGCGTGGAAGTGGGCGAGGTTCTTCTCGATGACGTCGTCGCGGGTGACCTGGGAGAGACCGCCGGCGATGTTGGCGATCAGGCGGGCCTTCTCGTCGTCGGACATCAGGCGGTACAGCTCGCCGGCCTGGAAGAAGTCGTCGTCCTTGGTGTGGGCGGGGGCGGCGTGGGTGCCGGTCCAGCCGTGGACGGCGAGCGGGGCGGAGTGCGGGGTGTCCGTCTGGGCGGGTCCGGCGTACGAGTTGGGCTCGTAGTTCTTGTCGTGGCGCCCACCGTTGCGGGTGGCGTGCAGGCCGTCGCGGCCGTAGTTGTCGACGGTCGCGGTGCGGGGGGCGTTCACCGGGAGCTGGGTGTGGTTGACGCCGAGGCGGTAGCGGTGGGCGTCCGCGTAGGCGAAGAGGCGGCCCTGGAGCATCTTGTCCGGGGACGGGCCGATGCCGGGCACGAAGTTGTTGGGGGAGAACGCGGCCTGCTCGACCTCGGCGAAGACGTTGTCCGGGTTGCGGTCCAGGACCAGCCGGCCGACCCGCTGGAGCGGGTAGTCGGCGTGCGGCCACACCTTGGTCAGGTCGAAGGGGTTGAAGCGGTAGTCGGCGGCCTCGGCGGCCGGCATGACCTGGACGTACAGGGTCCAGGACGGGTTGACGCCCCGCTCGATCGCCTGGAGCAGGTCCGTCTGGTGGGAGTTGGCGTCCTTGCCGACGAGTTCGGCGGCCTGCTCGGAGGAGAGCGAGCGCACGCCCTGGTTGGTCTTGAAGTGGTACTTGACGAAGAACGCCTCGCCGTCGGCGTTCGTCCACTGGTAGGTGTGCGAGCCGTAGCCGTTCATGTGCCGGTACGAGGCGGGTATGCCGCGGTCGCCCATCAGCCAGGTGACCTGGTGGGTGGCTTCCGGGGCGTGGGCCCAGAAGTCCCAGACGTTGTCCGGTTCCTGACGGCCCGTGAACGGGTCGCGCTTCTGCGAGTGGATGAAGTCGGGGAACTTGATCGGGTCCTTGATGAAGAACACCGGGGTGTTGTTGCCGACGAGGTCGTAATTGCCCTCGTTCGTATAGAACTTGAGCGCGAAGCCGCGCGGGTCGCGCACCGCGTCCGCGCCGCCGAGCGAGTCCGCGACGGTGGAGAAGCGGATGAACGTCTCGGTGCGGCGGCCCACCTCGGAGAGGAAGTCGGCGCGGGTGAAGCCGGTGACGTCGTCGGTCACCTCGAAGTAGCCGTACGCGCCGGAGCCCCGGGCGTGCACCACGCGCTCCGGGATGCGCTCCCGGTTGAAGCGGGCCAGCTTCTCCAGGAGATGGCCGTCCTGGAGGAGGATCGGGCCACCGACGCCGGCGGTGGCGGAGTTCTGGTTGTCGGCGACCGGGGCGCCGGACTCGGTCGTAAGCACACGCTGCGTCATGGTGTCGGGGCGACCTTCCGTACGGGAGCTGCTGAACTGCGACGAGACACCCCCTGGGGGCTCCAGGAGCGTAGATACGCCCCGAACTCGACGTCAACAGTTTGTTGAAATTCTGCGGGAGGGGGAGAGGAGGGGAGGGGGAGGGGGTGTTCCGGACGGTGCCGGCGCCTGGGCGCGACAGGACAGGTGTCAGCGCCGGCACCGTCCGGAAGTCGGGGTGGGGCGGGGCCGGGGTCAGCCCCGGGCGGACCCGCCCGAGAGGCGTTCCACCGAGCGCAGCAGCGCCGAGTGGTCCAGGCCGCCGTCGCCCTGCGCGCGCAGCGAGGCGACGAGCTGGGCGACCACGGCGCCGACGGGCAGCGCGGCGCCGACGTTGCGGGCGGCGTCGGTCACGATGCCCATGTCCTTGTGGTGCAGGTCGATCCGGAAGCCGGGCGCGAAGTCCCGGTTGAGGAAGTTGTCCTTCTTGCGGGCCAGGACGGTCGAGCCGGCCAGTCCGCCGTTGAGGACGTCCAGGGCCGCGCCGAGGTCGACGCCGGACTTCTCCAGGAAGACCACCGCCTCCGCGCACGCCTGGATGTTGACTGCGACGATCAGCTGGTTGGCGGCCTTCACCGTCTGGCCGGAGCCGTGCGGGCCGCACAGCACGATGGTCTTCCCGAGCGCTTCGAGGAGCGGCTTCGCCGCGTCGAAGTCGGCCCGCTCGCCGCCCACCATGATGGACAGAACGGCCTCGATCGCCCCGGCCTCACCGCCCGACACGGGGGCGTCCAGGACCCGGATGCCCTTCGCGGCGGCGTTCTTCGCCAGGTCCACGGAGGTCTGCGGGGTGATCGAGGACATGTCGATCAGCAGGGCGCCGCGCCGGGCGTTCTCCAGGATGCCGTCGGGGCCGTACGCGACCGCCTCGACCTGCGGGGAGGCGGGCACCATCGTGACGACCACGTCCGCGTCCCGGACCGCGTCGGCGATCGAGGGGGCGCCGGTGCCTCCGGCCGCGGCCAGCCGGTCGATCTTGTCCTGCTCCAGGGTGTAGCCGGTGACGTCGTACCCGGCCTTGATCAGGTTCTCGGACATGGGCGAGCCCATGATGCCGAGCCCGATCCACGCGACCTTGGGGAGGTTGTTGCTCATGAGGGTGCCTTCCGATTCGGCGGGTGTGCGGGGGCGCTCAGCGGGCGGCCCGCGCGGTGGCCGGGAGCCAGTCGAAGGACGCGGCGCTCGGCCGGTCGCCGGGCTTGTACTCCAGGCCGACCCAGCCCTCGTACTCGGCCTTCGTCAGCTCGTCGAGCAGCCGCTCCAGCGGGAGCGAGCCGGTGCCGGGCGCGCCGCGCCCCGGATTGTCGGCGATCTGTACGTGACCCGTCCGGTCGGCGTACGCGGAGATGACCCGGCCGAGGTCCTCCCCGTTCATCGACAGGTGGTACAGGTCCAGCAGGAACTTCGCGTTGCCGAGCCCCGTCGCCGCGTTGACCCGGTCGACCACCTCGATCGCGGCCTCCGCGCTCACCAGCGGATAGTCCGGGGACTCCGGCTTGTTGAGGGTCTCGATCAGCAGCACCGCGCCGATCCGGTCGGCGGCGCGGGCGGCCTCGGTCAGGTTCTCCAGGGCGAGCGCGTCCTGGACGGCCGGGTCGACGCCGTCGATCCGGTTGCCGTACAGCGCGTTGAGCGCCGTGCAGCCGACCGAGGCGGCGAATCCGGCGGCCACCTCGATGTTGGCCCGGAAGCGCTCGGACTCCTCGCCCGGCACGGAGAGCGCGCCGCGATCGGGGCCGGGCAGCCGTCCGGCATAGAAGTTCAGGCCCACGAGCCGGGTGCCGGCGTCGTCGAGCGCCCTCTTGAGGGCGTCGAGCTGGGCCTGCTCGGGGGTGGGGTCGTCGATCCACGGCCACCACAGCTCGACCGCGGTGAAGCCCGCCGCGGCGGCGGCCGCGGGGCGCTCCAGGAGCGGGAGTTCCGTGAAGAGGATCGACAGGTTCACATCGAAGCGCTGGTCCGGGTAGCCCATGAGGGTGTCGGTGCTCCTTCCGTATTGCGGAAGTCTGTTTCTGCTTGATGGAAGGTTGCCGGGGCGGGCGGGCGGCTGTCAAGGGGGTGCCCGGAAATCCCGCCGCTCGCGGGGCCCGGAGCGGCGGGCTCCGCGAGCGGTGTCGCGGGGTGCGCCATGGCCGGTGCGTCTCTTGCGGACGGTCCCGGGGGAGCGTCACTGTGGCGGACACATCCGACGCCACCGACCCCACGAGGTGCCTCGCATGACCTCCCCCACCACCCGCCGCACCGTCCTCGGCGCGCTCCTGGCCGGCGGTGTGCTCGCCGCCGCCCCCGGCCTCCCGCGTGAGGAGCGCCGCACCCGCCCCCACCCGCCGAAGCCTCCGGCCCGGGCGGCCGGCACGCTCTTCCTCGGCACATACACCTCGACCAGCCCCGGCGGCAGCGGCATCGGGGTGGCCTCCTACGACCCGGTGAGCGGCGCGATCACCGCCCGTACGGTTGTCACCGGAGTCCCCGACCCCTCGTTTCTCGCGCTCCACCCCACGGGCCGCACGCTCTACGCCGTGGACGAGCGGAGCGACGGCGGCGTGAGCGCCGTCGCGCTCGCCGGGGACGGGACCTTCCGGGTGCTCGGCACCCGCTCCACCGGCGGGGCCGGCCCCTGCCACCTCTCGGTCCACCCGGGCGGGCGCTGGCTGCTCAGCGCCAACTACACCTCCGGCAGCGTCGCCGTGCACCCCCTGGCCGACGACGGATCGATCGGCGAGCGCACCGATCTGGTCGCCCACACCGCGCCCGCCCCCGGCCCCGGACAGAGCGGGCCGCACGCCCACCAGATCGTCACCGCCCCCGACGGCGGCCACGTCCTCGCCGTCGACCTGGGCAACGACACGGTGTACACCTACCGCCTCGACGAGACGCGCGGCACCTTGCAGCAGCTCGCCCACGCCCCGCTGCGCCCCGGTGCCGGACCGCGCCACCTCGCCTTCCACCCGGGCGGGCGGTACGCGTACCTCGCCTGCGAACTCGACAACACCGTCGTCGTCTGCGGTTACGACCCCGCCACCGGAACCCTGACCCCCGGCGCCCCGCAGTCCACCGGAACCGGGTCCGGCACCAGCTACCCCGCCCAGCTCCTCGTCACCGCCGACGGCCGCTTCGCCTACCTCGCCAACCGGGGCCACAACAGCCTCACCCGTTACGCCGTCGAGGACGACGGGGCCGCGCTGCGGCTGCTGGACACCGTGCCGGTGGGCGGCGACTTCCCCCGGCACACCGCCTTCTCCCCGGACGGCTCCCTCCTCCTGGCCGCCAACCAGCGCTCCGGCACCGTCACCGTCTTCCGGGTCGATCCCGCCACCGGCTCCCTCGCCCCGGCCGGGACGCCCTTCGCCTTCCCGGCCGCCGTCTGCGTGCTGCCGGCCGGGGGCCCCGGGCGCTAGGGTCGGTCCGGAGTTGCGGGCCGCCCCGGACGCGGCCCGAGGCAAGAGGAGAGACCGTGCGCCTGAGAGTGGAGTTCACCACCGAGCCCTTCGACCTCGACGAGGCACCGGCCCACGCGGTCGTGGCCCGCGAGGTCATCCAGTCCGCCGAACTGGACGCGGTGGACGTCGGCCCCTTCGGCAACACGGCGGAGGGCGGCGCCGACGCGGTGCTCACCGCCGTGGACTCCCTGCTCCGCCGGACCCTGGAGTCCGGGGCCACCCGGGTCTCCCTCCAGGTCAACGTGATCGGGGAGGGCCCGCGGTGACCGGCGCCGCGGACCACCCCCTGATCGGCGCGGTCAGGCCGCTCGTCGACGCGATGGGCGCGGAGCTGCTCGGCCCCGACGAGGCCGAGGCCGACGACGTCGTCCTGGCCTGGGAGGGCGAGGCCGTCATAGCCGTCCGGCTCCCGCAGCTCTCCGAATCGCTGGACCACATCCTCGCCGCGATGGAACGCCGGCACGGCAGACCCCTCGCCGAGCTGGACCGCCGCACCAAACAGGAGGTCGTCCGCACCCTGGAGGCCCGCGGCGCCTTCTCGGTGCGGCACGGCGTGGAGACCGTGGCGGGCGCCCTCGGCGTCTCGCGCTTCACCGTCTACAACTACCTGAACAGGGAAAACGGTTCCAAGAGCGGCTAGTTGAGGCCGTCATCGAAGGTTACGGGCGCGTGAACGCGCGAGCCGTCGTCCGGATCTCCGGGCGGCGGCTTTTTACATGAACGGAATTTCAACAAAGTGTTGACGTGGTGTGGTGGAGGGCGTTAGCTATCCCGCAGCCCGACCAACGCACCGCGCACCACGGCCACGGAGGCTCCCGTGACTTCGAGCTCCACGCCGGGCCTGGCCCGGTTCAACACCCTGGCGGACGAGGCCGCGGCCACCGCACTGCACGAGATCTGTGCCAGTACGGCCTGGGGCCGCGCGATCCTCGCCCAGCGCCCCTACGCCACCGCCGAAGCCCTGTTCTCCGCGAGCGACACCGCCACGGCGGCACTCGACGCGGGGGACCTGGCCGAGGCCATGGCCGGTCACCCCCCGATCGGCCGGCCGAAGCCCGGGGACCCGGTCTCCTCCCGCGAACAGCGGGGGATGGCCGGAGCCTCCGAGGAACTCAAGGCCGAGATGCTCGACCTGAACCTGGCCTACCAGGAACGGTTCGGCCATGTCTTCCTGATCTGCGCCACCGGGGCCACCGGTGAGCAGATGCGCGACGCCGTGAAGTCCCGGATCGGCAACACACCGGAGCGGGAGCGCGAGGTCGTCCGCACCGAACTGGGCAGGATCAACCGCATCCGCCTCACGCGTCTCGTCGCCGAGGACACGTAACCGAAGGAGAGCAAGGCCTTGAGCACCTCGACCACCGCATCGGTGTCCACGCACATCCTGGACACCAGCATCGGCCGCCCGGCCGGGGCCGTCCCCGTCTCGCTCTCCGCCCGCGGCGGCGACGGCGCGCCGTGGGCGGCGCTCGGCGGGTCCACGACCGATGCGGACGGGCGCTGCAAGGACCTGCCGGCCCTGCCGGAAGGCACCACCCACGTACGGCTCGACTTCGAGACCGAGCCCTACTTCACCGCCAAGAAGCAAGCCGAGGCGCAGCAGGACGCCCCCCGCGTAAGGGACAGCGGCGCGTTCTTCCCGGAGGTGGCGATCACCTTCGCCGTCACTCCGGGCGAGCACTACCACGTACCGCTGCTGCTCAACCCGTTCGGCTACTCCGTATACCGAGGGAGCTAGCAGACCATGCCCACGATTCTCGGCCAGAACCAGTACGGCAAAGCAGAGAACCGCGTCGTCAGGATCGTGCGGGACGGCGACACCCACCACATCAAGGACCTCAACGTCTCCGTCGCTCTCTCCGGCGACATGGACGAGGTCCACTACTCGGGATCCAACGCCAACGTCCTGCCCACGGACACCACCAAGAACACGGTGTTCGCCTTCGCCAAGCAGCACGGCATCGACTCCGCCGAGCAGTTCGGCATTCACCTCGCCCGCCACTTCGTGACGTCCCAGGAGCCCATCAAGCGGGCCCGCATCCGCATCGAGGAGTACGCCTGGGACCGCATCGCCACCTCCGACGCCACCTCCCGCTTCATCGGCTCCGACGAGGTCAACCACTCCTTCGTCCGCCGCAACCAGGAGGTCCGCACCAGCCAGATCACCTTCGACGGCGAGCAGTGGCAGGTCATCTCCGGGCTCAAGGAGCTGACCGTGCTCAACTCGACGAACTCCGAGTTCTGGGGGTACGTCAAGGACGAGTACACGACGCTCAAGGAGGCGTACGACCGCATCCTGGCCACCGACGTCTCGGCCCGCTGGCGCTACAACTGGACCAGCGACGAGCAGCGGATGCCCAACTGGGAGAAGTCCTACGCCCAGGCGCGCACGCACATGCTCCAGGCCTTCGCCGAGACGTACTCCCTCTCGCTCCAGCAGACCCTCTACCAGATGGGTTCGCGGATCATCAACAGCCGCAGTGAGATCGACGAGATCCGCTTCTCGCTGCCGAACAACCACCACTTCCTCGTCGATCTGGAGCCCTTCGGCCTCAAGAACGACAACGAGGTCTACTTCGCGGCCGACCGTCCCTACGGCCTGATCGAGGCCACCGTGCTCCGGGACGGCGTCGAACCGCAGATCCCGGTCGACCTGACCAACCTCTGACACGGCGGCGCGCCGGGCCGGTCCGCCCAGGGCGGACCCGGCGCGCCCCACCGGGTCACCCAGCCCCTCCACCCTCTCGGCACCCGCGGCCCGCCTCACCGCCGCGGCACTCAAATCCTCCTAGGGTCCTGCCGTGCCCGCACCCCCGACGAGAGAAGGACGCACCATGGCAGCAACCGGCCGAGTGGAACGCATCGTCATCGAGAACTGCTCGATCGCGACCGTCGACGCCGACGACACCGAGTACGCCTCGGGACACCTCGTCGTCGCGGGCGGCCGCATCGAATCCGTCGGCGCCGGCCGGGCCCCCGAGGGCCTGGAGAACGTCGTACGCCGGATCGACGGCACCGGGCACCTCCTCACCCCGGGCCTGATCAACACGCACCACCACTTCTACCAGTGGATCACCCGGGGCCTGGCCACCGACCACAACCTCTTCCAGTGGCTGGTCGCCCTCTACCCGACCTGGGCGCGCATCGACGAAGCGATGGTCCGCGCCGCCGCCCAGGGCTCGCTCGCCATGATGGCGCGCGGCGGTGTCACCACCGCGATGGACCACCACTACGTCTACCCGCGCGGCTCGGGCGACCTCTCCGGCGCGATCATCGGCGCCGCCCGGGACATGGGCGTACGGTTCACCCTCGCCCGGGGCTCGATGGACCGCAGCGAGAAGGACGGCGGACTGCCGCCGGACTTCGCCGTGGAGAGCCTGGAGGGCGCGCTCGCCGCCACCGAGGCGACGATCGACGCCCACCACGACGACTCCTTCGACGCGATGACCCAGATCGCCGTCGCCCCCTGCTCCCCGTTCTCCGTCTCCACCGAACTCATGCGCCAGGGCGCCGAACTGGCCCGCAGGCGCGGGGTCCGGCTGCACACCCACGGCTCGGAGACCGTGGAGGAGGAGAAGTTCTGCCACGAGCTGTTCGGCATGGGGCCCACCGACTACTTCGCGTCCACCGGCTGGCTCGGCGAGGACGTGTGGATGGCACACTGCGTCCACATGAACGACGCCGACATCGCCGCGTTCGCCCGCACCGGCACCGGCGTCGCCCACTGCCCGTCCTCCAACGCCCGGCTCGCCGCCGGCATCGCCCGCGTGCCGGACATGCTCGCCGCCGGGGTCCCGGTCGGACTCGGCGTCGACGGCACCGCCTCCAACGAGTCCGGCGAACTCCACACCGAACTGCGCAACGCCCTCCTCGTCAACCGCCTCGGCCCGCACCGCGAACGCGCCCTGAGCGCCCGTCAGGCACTGCGGCTCGGCACCCACGGCGGCGCCCGGGTCCTGGGCCGCGCCGACCAGACCGGCTCCCTGGAACCCGGCAAGCTCGCGGACCTCGTGCTCTGGAAGATGGACACCCTGGCCCACGCCTCCATCGCCGACCCGGTGACCGCGCTGGTCTTCGGCGCCGCCGCGCCCGTCACCCTCTCGCTCGTCGGCGGCCGGCCCGTCGTCGAGTCGGGCCGGCTGGTCACCGCGGACGAGGACGCCATCGCCCGCGCCACCCGCGACGAGGCCCGGCGCCTCGCGGAAATCGCCGCCGGGGCCTGACCCCGACCCCCCGTACCGGCCGGCCGAGGGGGACGGCCCTCGTCCGGCCGCCGCGGACCCGAGCGGGGTCCGCGGCAACCGGTGCGGGAGGCACCGCCGAGAGCGGACGCCTCCCGCACCGGCGATCAAAGCTGCCCGCACCAGCTGCACGACCTGCCCCACCTGCATCAACGCACCACACGGGGCCCGGTCCCCGGACCGGCCCCGGCACCACCTCCCTGACACCCACGTCACCGCAGACGTGTAACCGACCGGAGGAACCGCCGTGGCAGCCACGCCCAGGTTTCGCAACGACGCCAGCGCAGCACCCGAACCCGACGCGGCCGTCGACCGGAAACATCCGGTCGACGAGACGCTCCCCCCACTGAAGATGGTGACCAGCGGCCTCCAGCACGTGGCCGCGATGTACGCGGGCGTGGTCGCCCCGCCCATGATCGTGGGGCCCGCCGTGGGCCTCACCCCCAAGGAGACCGCTTTCCTGATGGGGGCGAGCCTCTTCACCGCGGGCATCGCCACCCTGCTCCAGACGCTCGGCTTCTGGCGCATAGGCGCCCGGCTCCCGTTCGTCAACGGCGTCTCCTTCGCCGGGGTGACCCCGATGGTCGCCATCGGCAAGGACCGGGGGCACGACGGCATCGCCGTGATCTTCGGGGCGATCATCGTCGCCAGCCTCCTCGGCTTCGTCCTCGCCCCGTACTTCTGCAAGCTCGTCCGCTTCTTCCCGCCCGTCGTCACCGGCACCGTCATCACCCTGATCGGCGTCTCCCTGCTGCCGGTCGCCTTCAACTGGTCCCAGGGCGGCAACGCCACCGCCGACGACTACGGCTCCACCACCAACATCACCATGGCCGCCGTCACCCTGGTGATCGTGCTGGCGCTGCGCAAACTGCTCCGGGGATTCCTCCAGCAGATCGCGATCCTGCTCGGCCTGGTCGCCGGCACCCTCATCGCCATCCCCGTCGGCATCACCGACTTCGGCGCGATCGGCGACGCCGACGTGATCGGCTTCCCCGCCCCGTTCCACTTCGGCGCCCCGCAGTTCGAGATCGCCGCGATCGTCTCCATGTGCATCGTGATGCTGGTCTGCATGACCGAGTCGACCGCCGACATGCTGGCCCTCGGCCGGATCGTCGACCGCCCGGCCGACGAGCGGACGATCGAGGGCGGACTGCGCGCCGACACCCTGGGCAGCGCGCTCAGCCCGCTGTTCAACGGCTTCATGTGCAGCGCCTTCGCCCAGAACATCGGGCTGGTCGCCATGACCAAGGTGCGCAGCCGCTTCGTCGTCGCCGCGGGCGGCGGCATCCTGATCCTGCTCGGCCTCTTCCCGGTCGCGGCGTCCGTCATCGCCCTGGTGCCCCTGCCGGTGCTCGGCGGCGCGGGCATCGTCCTGTTCGGATCGGTCGCCGCGAGCGGCATCCAGACCCTGGCCACCGCCGCGCTGGAGAAGGGCGAGAACGCGCTGATCGTCGCCGCCGCCGTCGGCGTCGGACTGATACCGATCGCCGCTCCGGAGTTCTACCACGCCTTCCCGAAGGACCTGCTGGTCGTGCTCGACTCCGGGATCTCGACCGGCTGCGTGGTGGCGATCGTCCTCAACCTGGCCTTCAACCACCTGGGCCGCGCGGCGGACCCCGGTCCGGCCGAGGCCGCCCCCGACGGCGAACCGCTCGACCGGGCCGCCGTGCCCGCGCACTGACGGGCCGTCGCACCGTCCGGCGCCGTGGTGCGTACGGTCCGCCTCGGCGGTCCCGTGCGCACCACGGCCGTGCGCCGTCCCGGCGTCAGCCGATGTGGTAGCTGTCGCCGTAGACCTTCCAGTCCAGCGGCGGGTCCAGGTCCAGATTGCCGGCGCGCAGGAAGACCCGCTGGGCGGTGTCCACCCGGCTGGTGTCCGAGTGCGCCTCCTCCTGCCGCATGGCCCACACCCGGGCGTCCAGGAACGCGTCGAGGAAGGCGGTCTCCTCACCGCCCCGGGCCGGCGGCTCCGCCTGCCGCAGCGCCCGCGCGCGGATCGCCCCGAAACTCGCTCCGTCGTCGCCGTCGCCGTGCATCACGAACGCGTCGTAGTACGCGAACTGGCCGAGCACGCCCAGGCCGTCGCCCTTGCCCCGGGACACCGCCGGATCGAAGTACACCCGGTCGCGCTCGTCGTCCTGGGCCCGCCGGAAGGCATCGTCCCGGGCCGCGTCCCGCCAGGCGGAGGGGAACCCGGGGTCCAGGCCCTCGTGCGAGTCGCTTCCGTCGACCTCGCGCAGGGCCGGCAGATACCGGGCGAGCGGATTGTCCGGGACCCGGCGGGTGTACAGCTCCACCAGGCCGAGCATGTCGCCGGTGCCGGAGCAGAAGCCGATGATGCCGCCGGTGTAGCCCCGGCCGTCGCCGATGTCCTCGATGTAGCCGTACTGCGCCTTCCAGTCCAGCGTGGAGTTCTCCGCGCTGGAGACCAGCTGCATGGCGATGTCCTTCTTCGCCGGATCGTCCAGACCGTTCACGCACGCCTCCTCGTCAGGTGCCGCCGCACGGGACGGCAGCCGCAAGCCCCGCACCGGGGGCGGTCAGGGACCGGTGCGGGGCGGTACGGTGGGGGACTCAGCAGTTCAGGTACGCCACGTAGATCCAGACACCGGTGGGTCCGCCCCACAGGTCACCCATGATCCAGTCGCCGGTCCGGCCGCGGTAGTTGAGGTTCTGGCCCTTGTTGACCTGGCCGAGGACCGGGAAGTTGGTGCCCGGTCCGCCCCGGAAGTTGACGCCGTTGTCGTTGACCGTGCAGACGAGCGACGGCTGCGCCGCCTGCGCGCGGTGCGCGGTGGCCGTGCTCGGCGCGGCCTGCGCGGCCGGGGAGACGGCCAGGCCGATGCCGGCGGCCAGCATCGTCACGGTCAGCAGAAACTTCTTCATCATCTCGCAGAACTCCTCGGTGATCCGGCCCACCGGTGTGCGCCGTCCACCCCGCACAACGGGCCGCCGGCCCCCGGGGACACGGCTCCGCCCACCCCCGCGCACAGCAGTGAAAGCGCAGGTCACATGCGGTGCGCACCGGCGCACACGGCGGATGCGGCCAACGCCTCGCGCGCCCACCGATCGTGGGTTTGGCGGGCGTCGCGCAGACCTCGCGGGCCCCCGGGGACGCTCAGGATCCCTCGATCACATAGCTGTCCCCGTACACCTTCCACCGCAGGGGCGTCTCCAGGCCGAACTTGCCCTGCTTCAGGAACACCCGCTGGGCGGTCTCGACCCGGCTGGTGTCGTGGTGGGAGGGCTCCTCGCGGATCGCCGCGACGCGGGCGTCGAGGAACGCGTCCAGATAGGCGCGCTCGTCGCCGCCCTCGGCGGGGGAATCCGCCTCGGCCAGCGCCCGGCGGCGCATCGTCGCGAAGCCGACATCGCCCTGCGCGTCGGCCGAACCGTGCATCACATACGCGTCGTAGTAGATGAACTGGCCGAGCGCGCCCAGCCCGTCCGCGCGCCCCCGGCGCACCGCCGGACCGAAGTACGACTGGTCCCGTTCGGCGTCCTGCGCGGTGCGGAACGCCGTGTCCTTCGCGGCACGGGCCCAGGCATCGGTGAAGGCCCGGCCGAGCCCCGTGTGCGCGTCGGTGCCGCGCACCGCCCGCAGCGCCGGAAGAAACCGCTCCAGCGCGTTGCCGGGCCGCGCCCTCGCGTACCGCTCCACCACGCTCAGCATGTCGCCGGTGCCGGAGCAGAAGCCGATGATGCCGCCGGTGTAGCCCCGGCCGTCGCCGATGTCCTCGATGTAGCCGTACTGCGCCTTCCAGTCCAGCGTGGAGTTCTCCGCGCTGGAGACCAGTTGCATGGCGATGTCCTTCTTGACCGGATCATCCAGTCCGGGGCCGGCCGCTCCCTTGCCGGAGCCGGAGCCGGAGCCGGTCGCCGTGCACCCGGACAGCACGACGGCGGCGAGGACGAGGGCGAGGCGGGAGGCGAGCGGCGGACGCGTGCTGATCTTCACCCCGCCAGCCTGCCAGGCCCTGTGGGACGAGCGGCGCAGGCCGGGCGGTAGCGTCGGGGGCATGGATGATCAGTCAGTGGTGGATGTCGGCGATGTGCGCCTCGCGTACCGGAGCTGGGGCGATCCGTACGGTTCACCGGTCGTGCTGCTGCACGGCCTCGGGGACTCGGCGGCCTCCTGGGAGGCCGTGGGGGAGCTGCTGGGGCGGGAGTGGCGGGTGTACGCGATCGATCTGCGCGGGCACGGGGAGAGCGACTGGCCCGACGACTACGACCTCGCTCTGATGGCCGAGGACGTGCTGGGCTTCCTCGACGCCTGCGAGATCGACCGGGCCGGGGTGGCCGGCCACGGCATGGGCGGCGTCGTCGCCCAGCTCCTCGCCCAGGAGAACCCGGACCGGGTGGAGCGGCTGGTGCTGGTGGAGACCCCGCCGCCGTACCCCGGCGCGGCCGGGCCCGCCGGCACGCCGCAGGGCCCGGTCGACTACGACGAGAACGCCGTTCCCGCCGTACGCGACCAGCTCGACGACCCGGAGCCGGAGCGGGCGCACGGCCTCGGTGAGATCGTCGCCCCCACCCTGGTCGTCTCGGGCGGCCCGGCGAGCGGTCTCTCCCAGGCCCGGCTCCAGGACATGGCCGCGCTCGTCCCGGACTCGCGCCTCATCACCCTCGACGGCGGGCACCGACCGCACGAGACGAACGCCGCGCAGCTCGTCCAGGAGATGACGGAGTTCTTCACCAGCTGACCGCCTCGGCGACGGGCCGGCCCGTCGCCCGGCCCGCGGACCGGTGGTTCCGTCAGTCGCCCGGCCGCCAGTCGGGGCGCCGGCCGCTGCGGGCCACCGCCCGGTCCAGCAGCGGCGCGTCGTCGGGGACCGGCACCGGAGCGCCGAAGGGCGAGGTGGGCGGCGGATTGTCGCCGAGGTCGGCCAGGACCGCGAGCGAGCTGCGCAGATGGTCCTCCTCCGCCGAGTAGGGCTGCCCGGTCGCCCGCGCCAGGTCCCAGCCGTGCAGCACCAGCTCGTTGAGGGCCACCATTCCGGCGACCTGGCCCGGGAGGTCCACGCTGCCCGCCTGGGTCATGCCCTGCCAGGCGTCGGGGGAGCGCCAGGCCGCCGCCAGTTCGTCGAGTGCCGGGGGCAGCGTCTCGCGCCAGTCGTCCGCGAGCACCCCCGACTCCACCGAGGGCGCCGTCCCGGTCGTCGCCCCCAGATCCTTGCGCGCGGCGTCCCGGAAGGCCACGGCCAGCCCGCCGACGTGGGCGAGCATCGCGCCCACGGTGACCCCGGGGCAGGGGGTCGGACCGGCCAGCCGGGCGTCGTCGATGCCGTCGAGCAGGGCGGTGACGTTCCGGGCGGCGGGCCCGAGATCGAGGGGTACGGGGTTCGTCTCTGTGTCCATACCTGTGCAGACTCCCCGGATCCCGGGAACTCATCGCCCGCCCACCGGGTGAATCCCGCGGCCCGGGGGCGGCGGCGCACACCGGCATATTGCGGAACGTTCCGCTCCGTCCCCTTGTCGGGAGGCCCCGGACCGTGCGATACAGGTCTGGACCAATAGCTGCCGGATGGAAGGCAACACCGTGCAACGCCCCCACACCACCGCCGCGTTGTCCTGTTCCGCCGCCCTGCTCCTCGCCGCGCTGACCGCCTGCGGCTCGGAGGCCGAGGCCGACACGGGGAAGCCGACCGCGCCGCGCGGGGTGACCGTCCAGGCCGGCAGCGCCACCTCCGCGCACGTCATGTGGAAGGCGTCCACCGACGACACGGCCGTCACCGGCTACGAGGTCTACCGCGAGGGAAGGAAGGTGAAGTCCGTCCCCGCGTCCAAGGTGATGATCGACATCGAGGGGCTCACCGCGTCGACCGCCTACACCTTCACCGTCCGCGCCCGCGACGCCGCCGGAAACCTCTCCGCGCCCAGCGCCGCCGTCCGCGTCACCACCCCCGCCCCCACGCCCGCCGACCACGCGCCCCCCACCCGGCCGGTGAAACTGCGCGGCAAGGCCGACGGCAACCGGGCCGCCACCCTGTCCTGGGGCGGCTCCACGGACGACGTCGGCGTCACCGCGTACGACATCTACCAGGAGGGCTCCCGCATCCACACCGTGCCGGGCACCGCGACCACGGCCCGGCTGACCGGACTGCGCCCCGGCATGGCGTACGCCTTCACCGTGCGGGCCCGCGACGCCGCCAACACCTCCTCGCCCGACAGCAACACCCTCCGCCTCACCACCGCGTCGGCCCCCGGTGCCCCGGCGAGCACCGCCCCGACCGGCCTGCGGGCGAGGACGAAGGTCCAGGGCAAGGAGTACGCCGTCGATCTGGACTGGGCCCAGCCCGAGACGGACGGCGAGATCACCACCTACGAGCTGTACCTGGACGGCAAGATGACCACCACCATCGTCTGGGGCGTCGCACCGCCCGCCGGACGGGCGACCTACCAGTACACCACCGCCGAACCGCGCGGCACCCGCCACGAGATCACGCTCCGCGCCAAGATGCCGGACGGCAAGTGGGGCGCGTTCTCGGCTCCGCTCACGGTGGTCCTCGGACAGTGAGCCCGCGTCAGAGGGGCACGCGGACCGTCTCGATCCACGGCGGCGGCTGAGGCGCCTCGGCCCCGATGAGCGCGGCGACGAGCCGGCACGAGGGCGACTCCTCCGGCCAGGGCGTGAGGCCGTCCGTGAGGACCACGACGATGCCGGGGCGCTCCGGGGCGGCCAGCGCCGCGGCGATCCCCACCCGCATGTCGGTGCCGCCGCCCCCGCCGAGGACGACCTGCCCGGCCGACGTCACCCGGGACACGGCGTGCACATCGGCGTCGCAGGCCAGCACGGTGACCCGGTTGCCGCCGATGCCCACCTCGCGCAGCACGCCGGTGATCTCGGCCAGCGCCGAACCGAGTTCGTCGTCGCCCATCGAACCGGAGGTGTCGACGACGACGGCGACCCGGGGCAGCGGCCGGCGCAGGCTCGGCAGCACCACACCGGGCAGCGCCGCCCCGCGCCGGGCCGGACGCCGATAGGTGTAGTCGACCGCACCCGAGGCCCAGGCCGCCGCCTCCCGGACCGCCCCGGCCAGCGCCTGCCGCCAGTCGACGGCCGGCTCCAGGACCTCCTCGGCCCACCGCTTCCACCCCTGCGGCAGGGTGCCCCGGGCGCGCAGATGCGCCCGCATCGCCTCGGCCGTCCGGCGCCGCAGCGCCTCCGCCTCGACCGCCCCGACCTGCGGCGGACCGTCCGGGCCTGTGGACTCCCACGGCTCGTGACGGCCGTGCGCGCCCGAACCGCAGGTGAGCGGGGGGCCGGGCGGCAGATCCGGCAGATACTCCTCGAAGAACCGCCCCTCGGCCAGACCGAAGAGCGAGGGCTCCATCCGGCCCTCCGGCAGGGCCACCCCGTCGGCGAGCAGATCGTCGTTGATCTCGCAGTCCTGGGCGACGTTGACCCGGTGCGCGTCGCGCTGATCGGCCGCGGACAGCCGGCCGGCCCGGCCGTGGTGGTCGCGCAGCAGATGCGCGGCCTCGTGCAGCCAGACCCCGGCCAGTTCCCTCACCGGGGTCCGCTCGACGAACGCCGGCGACACATAGCAGCGCCAGTGCCGGTCCACGCCCATGGTCGGGACCTCGTCACTGGGCACCACCGACAGCGCGTAGAGCGCGGTGGCCAGGTACGGGCGGTCGGTCGCCGCCCGGTAGCGGGCGGCGAGCAGTTTGGTGAGGTCCAGCCGGAGCCGCGCCGGGGCGGGCCGGCCGGACTCCTCCCGGGGCGCGGACATCCCTCAGCCGCTTCCCGGCAGCGCGCCGGAGAGCTGGAGCAGCTCCAGGAAGGCGTCGATGCCTTCGGGGACCGGCCAGGCGGGGTCACGCATCGACGCCAGGTCGACCGCGGCGCGGGCCGCCACATCGGGCACGCCGGCCGCGACCGCCTTGGCCAGCACCGCCCAGCCGGCCTCCCAGCGCGGACGGGTGAGGTCGGCCTGTACGGCGGCCACGACCGCGATCAGGAAGGCCAGTTGCCGGTCACCGCGCTCGGGCAGGGCGAACGCCTCCGGGTCCGCCAGCACCCGGTCCGGGTCGGGCAGGTCCAGATTCTCCAGGTACGCCAGCAGCTCGATGCCCGCCCCGTCCCCGACGGCCCCGGTCAGGGCGGCGGCGACGGCCTCCCGCCCGGTGCCCGTCGCGTATCCGGTGGCCAGCAGCCGCAGCGCCATGTCCCAGGTACGGGGCGAGGGCCAGGCCCGGCCGCGGCTCTCCGCGTCGCCCGGGATGTGGTGGACGAGCCCCGGCCGCGCGTGCAGGAAACCGGAGACCGCGCCCCGGGCCCGCGCCACCGCGCCCGGCACCCGGGACGGCTCGACCAGCGGAACGGCCGCCTCCGGCCACGTGCCGGCCATCCCGCGCGCGACGGTGCGCGCGTCGTGCGTCCAGGCCAGGTGCACGAAGCGGTTGGCGAGTGGCGGGCTGAGGTGCCAGCCGTCCGCCGCGCTCGACGGCGGATTGGCCGCCGCCACGATGCGGACGGACTCCGGGAGGGTGAGGCTGCCCACCCGCCGCTCCAGCACGACGCGCAGCAG
Organism: Streptomyces sp. NPDC001515; assembly: GCF_053597115.1. NCBI lineage: Bacteria > Bacillati > Actinomycetota > Actinomycetes > Kitasatosporales > Streptomycetaceae > Streptomyces > Streptomyces sp. NPDC001515. The sequence continues at coordinate 75,011 of NZ_JBSFHN010000032.1, read as the reverse complement.
CGCGGCCTGCACCGCCGGGGGCGCGGAGGACAACTCGTCGAAGAACAGCAGGCCCCGCCCGCGCCGGGCGAGCCGCACCGCCCAGTCCGGCGGCGCCATCGGCACCCCGGTGGTGGCGGGGTCGTCACCGACGACGGGCAGCCCGGCGAAGTCGGACGGTTCGTGGACGCTGGCGATCACGGTCTCCAGCTCCACCCCGAGCCCGGCCGCGAGCTGTTCGAGCCCGGCCGATTTGCCGATGCCCGGCTCGCCCCACAGCAGCACCGGCTGATTGGCCGTCACCGCCAGGGCCAGCGCCTCCAGCTGGGGGCTGGCGACGGTCTCGGTACGGCTGGTGCGCAGCCGCCGGTTCAGCGCGTCGGCGGCCTCCATCGGATCGGTCCCGGAGGCGGCGGGGGAGTGCCGGGCCGGGCTGTCGGGGGCGACGGTGCTCATCCGTCCTCACCTTCCTCGTCGTCGGGGGCGTCGTCCTCGTCGTCCTCGTCGTCCCCGACGGCCTCGTCCTCGTCGTCGGGATCCCACTCCTCCCACCACTCGGCTCCCACGTCGGGGTGGTCCGCCACCACCCGCTCGGCGAGGAACCGCAGATCCGTCCGGCGGTACTTGCGGATCATCTGTTCCAGCGACAGTTCCGTCTGGTCGACCACGTCCAGCCGGGCGCCCGCGTCGATCAGGGCCCGGACGAGCGCGGCCGAACCCCGGCCGGAGACCGCCGTGCTCAGCGGGGTGCGCTCCCGGTGGTCCCGGGCCTCCAGATCGAGCCCGGCGTCCAGCAGCCGGGGAAGGAGTGCGGTGTGGTCGAGCAGGGGCAGCAGATGGAGCAGGGTGCGCCGGCCGCCGTCGCGGATGCGCGGGTCGAATCCGGCGTCCAGCAGCGCGACGACGGCCCGCGTGTTCCCGTGCTCGGCGTGCAGGAAGAAGTCGCGGCGCTGCGCCGCCAGGGCCTTCGGCAGCCGGCCGGTGCCGCTGGTGCAGGCGTGCTCGGCCGCGAAGCAGCCGGTGACCGCGCCGCCGAACGCGCGCAGGGCGTGCTCCCGCTGCCTCTCCTGCGCGGTGTGCGGCGAGTCCAGCGCGCCCTCGTGGAACCGGACGGTGTGCCACGCGCCCCGGCACCGGACGCGGACCGGGCCGGGGGCCGTGGGCCCGTCCGGTCCGAACGGCCCGTCGAGGCCGGGGAAGAGGGCCCCGGCGACCAGCGGATGGAGCCGGCGCGCGGTCAGGTCCCCGGTGCGCAGCAGATCGACGTCGGGCAGCCGCCGCCAGACGCTCTCGGGCAGGAGCTCCGCGCCCTCGGCCGCCTCGCGTTCGACGAGCCGGACGCGCAGCGGCCCTTCGCGCCCGGGGCCGGTGAAGTCCAGCAGGACGCGCGCCCGCCAGTCCCGGGCGATCTGGAACCGCTCCGCCCCGGTGAGCGTCGCGACCCGCCGGACCTCGGCCTCCAGCCGGGGCACGTCCAGCGCCACCGCGCGGATCAGGGACTCGGGCGTGGTGCGGTACCAGGCGGGCATCTCCGGGGGCGTCGGATCCCAGACGATGCCGGCCGCCGCCAGCGATCCGGCGATGTCACCGCGCTGGTGCAGCAGCGTGGACCACTCGGCGCGGGCCGTCGCGTCGGTGCCGTCGGGCGCCTCGTGCGGCAGCCGGTCCGCCGGGAGGGGTGTGCCGTCCGCGTTGAGGAACGGCAGCCGGGTGCCGCCGAGCCGTTCCCGCAGTTCGCCGGTGCGGCGCGCGTCCCACAGGTGCCGCAGGGTCCGCCAGTCCTCGACGGCCGGTGCGCCGGACCCGGGGCGCCGCGCCGGGCCGAAGCCGAGCGTGACCCGCTGCGGTCCGTCGACCATGGGGCCGGTCCGCAGTCTCAGGTACGGGGCGCCGCCCCCCGCCCCGTATCCCGCCAGCAGCAGGGTCCGTTCGGTGGCCAGGGTCGAGCGCCCGCCGAGGATGCGGGGCAGATGCCAGCGGAGCAGATCGGGCACGAGGTGGCGCAGATCGTCCTCGACCGCCTCCGCCACGTCCGTTCCGTACCGGGCGGAGACTCTGGCCGGGTCGAGTGCCAGGTCGAATCCGGCCGCCGCCAGGGCGCCCCGCCAGTCGCCGGCCGCCCGGAGCGCGGCCGAGGTCTCGATCATGGTGCGCGGCACCGCGTACCGGCGGACCTGGCGCCAGCTCGCCGCCTCCTCGGAGGAGAGCAGGCCCGAGGCGGGGTGCGGGCTCATCGGTACAGGCTCCTGACCGCGCGCAGATCGGCGTGGGCACCGCCGTCCGGGCGCAGCGCCGTGGCGAAGGAGCGCTTCACCCGGCGGGGCAGCCCGGGGCCGAGCCCCATGTACTCCAGCCGCGAGCCGTGGCCGACGGCGGAGAGGAGGGTCTTGGCGCCCCGTCCGGTCAGCCCGGTGTGGCACAGGTCGAGCCGGCGCAGCGGGCTGCCGGGCAGGGCGGCGGCCAGCGCGTCGGCGCCGAGGTCGCCGGTGGCGTTGGGCGGGGCGCCGAGGCTGCGCTCCGAGGGCGGCCGGCCGAGGTCCAGGGCCTCGATCCCGTCGAGGGCGGCGGCCAGCGCGCGGGCCCCCTCGGGTCCGATGCCGTTCCCGCCGAGGCCGAGCCGGATCGGGCGGGCCGGATCGGCGGCGCCCGCGAGGACGGCGGCGCCGCCGTCCCCGAGGTGGTTGGAGGGCAGGTACAGCTCGCGGACGCCCGCGTCGCGGATCAGCCGGGCCAGCAGGGGAGCGGCCCGCGCGTCCAGGCCGTTGCCCCCGAGGAACAGCCGCTCCACGGGGCGGGCGCGGCCGGCCAGCACGTCCAGGAGGGTGGCCAGGCCCTCCGTGGTGACCCCGGTGTTGACGAGGTCGAGGGTGCGCAGCGCGGAGGCGCGGCGCAGCATCGGCACCAGGGCCCGCACCCCGGCGTCGCCCACCGGATTGCGCTTGAGCCACAGGGCGCGGACGGTGTCGTCGCCGTCGAGGGCCCCGGCCAGCGTCGCGGCCCCGGTGGCGGTGATGCGGTTGCAGCCGAGGTAGAGGGTGTGCAGCCCGTGGCCGGACGCGGCGGCCGCCTCGGCCACGGCGCGGGCGCCTTCGTCCCCGAGGCCGTTGGTGCCGAGCAGGACGTGGACGGCGTGCGGAGAGGCGGCGACGGCGGGCATGATCCGGGCGGCGCCGGCCGCGCCGAGTCCCTGCTTGCACAGGTCGACGCGTCCGTCGGTCCGCAGCGTGCCCAGCGGGAAGGTCTCGTCGGCCGTCACCGGCCGCCCGTCCGCGAGGCGTTCGAGCAGGGGACCGAGCAGTGCCGGGTCGGCGAGCGGAAGGTCCGGATGCTCGATCGCCGGACAACGCACCGGCATCGGCTGCGACATCGCCATTCCCCAGATCCCCCCGCCGGGTCCGGCCGAGGCAAGGGCGGCCGTGCGCCGCCCGCTCGGGCGGCCCGACACGTCGACGTCCCGTTACGTAAAGGCGGCAGAACCGGTCGGATTCGAACCGACGTCCTCCAGCTTGCTGCTTGGGCGCGACGACCTCTGCGCTACAGCCCTGCCGCGCATGATCCTAGTGCGTGCCGGGGCGAACTCGCACACCAGTGCCAGGGGTTGGTGGGATCGCCCCGGAAGGCGGCGCGTCTACCGTAAATGGTCTGTACCTATTGACGCGCTGGTCCAGACCAATTACCTTCCTCTGTGCTCCATGGAACGACATGCATCCCGCTCCCCCCGAGGACCGCCTCACCGGTCCCAGTCGCAAGGGAGAACCATGTTCGAGCACATGCCCCTCAGACGGAGAACGGCGACCGCCCTGCTCGCGGTGCTCGCCCTGCTCCTCGCCCTGCTGTCCTTGCAGGCCGGACCCGCGCACGCGGCCGGCAAGCTGACGGCGACCTTCACCACCGCCGACAACGGCGCCTGGTGGAAGGGGACCTACATCCTGCGCAACGACACGGACACGGCCGTGACCGGCTGGAGCCTGGAGTTCGACCTGCCCGCCGGGGTCGCCATCAGCTCCTCGTACAACGGCACGGTCACCACCCAGGGCAGTCACCTCACCGCGGTCAACGCCCACTACAACGGCACGGTCGCCGCGCACAGCACCACCGAGCCCTACAGCTTCTGGTTCGTCGCCACCGGTCCGATCAAGGCGCCCACCGGCTGCCGGATCAACGGCGACAAGTGCGACGGGTCCGCCGACGCCCCGCCCGGCGCGCCCGGCGGACTGAAGCAGACCGACGTCACCGCGCGGACCGCCTCGCTCTCCTGGACCGCCTCCTCCGCCGGCGACTTCCCCGTGGCCTCGTACGACATCCTGGCCGGCGGCAAGGTCCTCGGATCGGCCACCGCCGCGACCTCCGCCACGGTCACCGGACTCACCCCGGCCACGGCCTACGCGTTCACCGTCCGGGCCAAGGACACCCGCGGCAACGTCTCCGCCGAGAGCGCCCCGCTGACCGTCACCACCGTCGACCCGGCCACCGACACCTCGCCGCCGACGGCCCCCGGCTCGCTGCGCGCCACCGCCAAGGACTCCTCCTCGGTCACCCTGGCCTGGAACGCCGCCACGGACAACCAGCGGGTGGCCGCGTACGACCTCTACAAGGGAGGCGTGCTCGCCACCACGGTCTCCGGCACCACGACCACCGCGAGCATCGGCGGGCTGTCGCCCGCGACCTCGTACTCCTTCACCGTCAAGGCGCGCGACGCGGCCGACAACGCCTCGCCCGCGAGCAACACGCTGACCGTGAAGACCGACGACATCGCCGGCGCGGGCAAGTACGCCAAGGTCGGCTACTTCGTCCAGTGGGGCATCTACGGCCGCCAGTACTTCGTGAAGAACCTGGAGACCTCGGGCGCCGCCGACAAGCTCGACGTCATCAACTACTCCTTCGCCAATATCGACCCCAACAACCTCACCTGCCTCAACGGGGTCACCAAGGGCACCACGGCCGACCCGCAGGACCCCGAACAGGGCACCGGCGCCGGGGACGCGGACGCCGACTACGCCCGCCCCTTCAGCGCCTCCCAGTCCGTGGACGGCGTCGCGGACGACGGCTGGGGCAAGCTGCGCGGCAACTTCAACCAGCTGAAGAAGCTCAAGCAGCGCCACCCGAACCTGAAGATCGTGGTCTCGCTCGGCGGCTGGACGTACTCGAAGTACTTCTCGGACGTCGCCGCCACCGACGCCGCCCGCAAGAAGTTCGTCTCCTCCTGCATCGACATGTACATCAAGGGCAACCTGCCCGTGTACAACGGAGCGGGCGGGCCCGGCACCGCGGCCGGCATCTTCGACGGCTTCGACATCGACTGGGAGTGGCCGGGCACCGGCACCGGACACCCCGGCAACCACTACTCGCCCGCCGACAAGGACAACCTCACCCTGCTCCTCGCGGAGTTCCGCAAGCAGCTCGACGCGCTCGGCGGCGGCCACCGCCTGCTGACCGCGTTCACCCCCGCCGACCCCCAGAAGATCGACGAGGGCTGGGACCTGGGGAAGGTCTTCGACTCCCTCGACGTCGCCAACGTCCAGGGCTACGACTTCCACGGCTCGGGCAGTGACAACTCCTGGGAGCCCAACCGCACCGGCCACCAGGCCAACCTCTACAACGACGAACAGGACCCCTACAGCTTCCACTTCAGCGCCGACACGGCCATCAAGGCGTACACCGACGCCGGGGTCGACCCGCGCAAACTGACCCTCGGTATCCCCTTCTACGGACGGGGCTGGCAGGGCGTCACGGACGGCGGGAAGGCCGGTGAATGGCAGTCCGCGAGCGGGGCGGCGCCCGGCCAGTTCGCCGAGGAGGCCGGGACCCGGGGCTACTCCAACCTCATCGGGGCCTATCCGACGATGGCCGTCCACCACGACGAACAGTCCATCTCGACGTACGGATACACCGGCAGTCAGTGGTGGTCCTTCGACGACACCTGGTCCATCGGCAAGAAGATGGCCTACGTGAAGAACAAGGGGCTGCTCGGCGTCATGGTCTGGGAGATGTCCGGTGACACCGCCCAGGGCACGCTGATGAACGCCATCACCACCGGGCTGCAATAGCCGGTCCGGCACGAGGACGGGGAGCCGCGCGCCCGCGCGGCTCCCCGTTGCCGTTTCCACGGGGTTCGCGCCCCCGTTCCCGTATTCCGCCGAATCGTGAGGAAACCCCCCAAGCGTTACGGTGGGGACGGCGGTGTCCGAGGGCGCCGCCGTGCCTGACGACCGGTCCCGGTACGCGGGTCCGGTTCCGTTCGATGCGCGGGAGGACTCATGACCAGCCCCGAGCAGGACCCGAACCAGCAGGAAGGCCCCGCCGACGGTGGTGCGGAGGGCACCCCCGGCGTGCACGACGGCGGCGCGGACGGCGGTGCCGATGGCGGCGCGGACGGTGGTGCGGACGGTGGTGCCGATGGCGGGGCGGACGGCGGCGCGGACGGTGGTGCGGACGGTGGTGCCGATGGTGGTGCGGACGGTGGCGCCGACGGCGGTGCGAGTTCGGCCGGCGCCGCTTCTTGAGGCCCACCACGACCGGGACCGTCGAGCCCCGGACCGCCGACGCGGCGCCCGGGGTCCTGGAGACCCGGCTGACGCCCGGCCTGAGCCGCGAGGAGTTCGCCCGTGACATCTGGGCGCGCCGCGCGCTGCTCACCCGCCGCGCCGACGACTTCTCCGACCTGCTCACCGCCCGCGCCGTCGACGAACTGGTCGCACGGCGCGGGCTGCGCACCCCGTTCCTCCGGGTCGCGAAGAACGGCACCACCCTCCCCGACACGGCGTTCACCGCCCCGGCGGGCGTCGGCGCCACCATCGGCGACCAGGTCGACGACACCGCGCTGTGGCGGGAGTTCGCGGACGGCGCCACCCTCGTCCTCCAGGCCCTCCACCGCACCTGGGCCCCCGTGGGGGACCTCGTCACCGCGCTCGGCACCGAACTGGGCCATCCGGTGCAGGCCAACGCCTACATCACCCCGCCGCAGAACCGGGGCTTCGCCGCCCACTACGACGTCCACGACGTCTTCGTCCTCCAGACCGAGGGCACCAAACGCTGGACCGTCCACCCGCCGGTGCACCCCGACCCGCTGCGCGACCAGCCGTGGAACGACCACTGCCGGGCGGTCGCGGAGGCGGCGCGGCGCGAACCGTACCTGGACACCGTCCTCGCCCCCGGTGACGTTCTCTACCTGCCGCGCGGCTGGCTGCACGCCGCCGAGGCGCAGGGCGAGATCTCGATCCATCTGACGCTCGGCGTCCACGTCTGGACCAGGTACGCCGTGGCCGAACAGCTCGTCCAGGACGCGCTCGCCGCCCTGCGGGAGGACCCCTGGGCGCGCGGCACCCTGCCGCTGGGCACGGACGGCCCGGACGACGAGACGGACCGGGTCCGCGCCCGGCTCCTCGCGGCCCTCACCGACGCGGACCCGGCGCCCCGCTTCCACCGTGCCCGGCGCGCGCAGGCCCGCCCCGCACCGCTCGGACCGCTGGCCCAGTACGCCGCCGCCCGGGACCTCGCCGCCACCACCCCCGTACGGCTTCGCGCGGCCCTGGACGCCCGGCTGGAGGGGGCGCGCCTGGTCACCCGCGTCTGCGCGCTCGACCTCCCGGAGAACGACGTCCCGGCCGTGGCCCGACTCCTCGCGGGCGGGGTGCGCACCGCCGGGGACCTGGGCCTCGCCTGCGCCGGACGGCTGCTGCGTGCGGGCGTGCTCGTGCCCGCCCGGCCGTGACCCGGCCCCGGAGACCCGAATGACCGGTCCCGGCCGCTTCTTCTGCGCCCAGGCCGCCCGCGCCCGGGGCGACGCCCTCGCGGGCACGGCGCCGCCCGGCGACACCTGGGTGCTCGTCGAGTACCCGGGCGCCTGGCCCGCGAACGGCTTCGACGGTCTGGCCCTGGCCGAGGGCCCCGGGGCCGTCCTCCTGGACGCCGCCCGCGCCGTGCGCGCCCGGGTGCTGCTGATCCGGCGGCACGGACGCCGCCGCCCCGGAGGGCCCCGCCGCTGGGCCGTCCTGCGGTACGACGCCACCGGCGCCCACCGCCAGCACTGGGGCACCTGGGAACACGAGGCGGATCTGGTCCGGGCCGCCGCCGCGCTCGCCGCCCCCGGGGAGACCGGCCGTCCGCCCGTCGTCCTCGTCTGCGCCCACGGCCGCCACGACGCCTGCTGCGCCGTACGCGGCCGGCCCGTGGCGGCGGCCCTCGCCGCGTACTGGCCCGAACTGGTCTGGGAGTGCTCCCATGTGGGCGGCGACCGGTTCGCGGCCAACGTTCTCGTCGCCCCGGACGGTGTCTACTACGGCGGACTCGACGCCGTCTCCGCCGTCGCGGTGGTCGAGCAGCACCTCGCCGACCGCGTGCACGCCCGCCATCTGCGCGGCTACACCGACCTGAACGCCCCCCAGCAGGCCGCCGTCGCCGCCCTCCTCGCCCGGATCGGCCCGGCCGGCCGCCACGACTACACCGTCACCGGCACCACCCGGGCCGGGCCCCACTGGCTGGTCAGCGTCACCGGCCCGCCCCCCTACCCGGTGACGTACGTCGTCGAGGTGCGCGCCCATCGCGCGCCGCCCCACCGCCTCACCTGCAACGGGCCGCCCACCGGCGCGGCCCTCGTCCACGAGGCCGTCTCGATCCGCGTCGGCTGAGCCGCCCCGCGCGACGTCGACGCCCCCGCCCCCGGAACCGTGCCGGGGGCGGGGGCGTCGCGGAGCGATACGAGGTCAGCGCAGCCGCTCGTACGCCGGCAGCGTCAGGAAGTCCGCATAGTCCTCGTCCAGGGAAACCTGGAGCAGCAGGTCGTGGGCCTCCTGCCAGCGGCCCGCGGCGAAGGCCTCCTCGCCGGTCTCCGCGCGGATCGCGGCCAGTTCCTCGGCGGCGACCTCGCGGGCCAGCTCCGCCGTGGCGTGCTCGCCGTTCTCGAAGACCACGTCCGCGTTGATCCACTGCCAGATCTGCGAGCGCGAGATCTCGGCGGTGGCCGCGTCCTCCATCAGGTTGAAGATGGCGACCGCGCCCATGCCGCGCAGCCATGCCTCGATGTAGCGGATGCCGACCGCGACGGCGTTGCGCAGCCCCTCGTACGTGGGCCTGGCGTCCAGGGTGTCCACGGCGATCAGATCGCCGGCCGCCACCGAGACGTCCTCGCGCAGCCGCTCCTTCTGGTTCGGCTTCTCGCCGAGGACCGCGTCGAAGGAGGCCATGGCGATCGGGACCAGGTCGGGGTGGGCGACCCAGGAGCCGTCGAAGCCGTCGTTCGCCTCGCGGTCCTTGTCGGCCTTGACCTTCTCGAAGGCGACCTTGTTGACCTCCGCGTCGCGCCGGGACGGGATGAAGGCGGCCATGCCGCCGATCGCGTGGGCGCCGCGCTTGTGGCAGGTGCGGACCAGGAGTTCGGTGTACGCCCGCATGAACGGGGCGGTCATCGTCACCGCGTTGCGGTCCGGCAGGACGAACTTGGCGCCGCCGTCACGGAAGTTCTTCACGATGGAGAAAAGGTAGTCCCAGCGGCCCGCGTTCAGCCCGGAGGCGTGGTCGCGCAGTTCGTAGAGGATCTCCTCCATCTCGTACGCGGCGGTGATGGTCTCGATCAGGACCGTGGCGCGGACGGTGCCCCGGGGGATGCCCAGCTCGTCCTGGGCGAAGACGAAGACGTCGTTCCAGAGGCGGGCCTCCAGGTGCGACTCGGTCTTCGGCAGGTAGAAGTACGGGCCCTTGCCGAGGTCGATCAGGCGCTGGGCGTTGTGGAAGAAGTACAGCCCGAAGTCGACGAGGGCGCCGGGCACCGGGGTGCCGTCGAGCTGGAGGTGGCGCTCGTCCAGGTGCCAGCCCCGGGGCCGGGTGACGACGGTCGCCAGCTCCTCGGCGGGCTTCAGCGCGTACGACTTGCCGGACCTGGGGTCCGTGAAGTCGATCGAGCGGTTGTACGCGTCCATCAGGTTGAGCTGGCCGAGGACGACGTTCTCCCAGGTGGGGGCGGAGGCGTCCTCGAAGTCGGCGAGCCAGACCCGCGCGCCCGAGTTCAGCGCGTTGATGGTCATCTTGCGGTCGGTCGGACCGGTGATCTCCACCCGGCGGTCGTTGAGCGCGGCCGGGGCCGGGGCGACCTTCCAGGAGTCGTCCGCGCGGATCGCGGCCGTCTCGGGCAGGAAGTCCAGCGTGGAGGTGCGGGCGATCTCGGCGCGGCGCTCGGCGCGGCGGGCGAGCAGCTCGTCGCGCCGGGGCGTGAACCGCCGGTGCAGCGCGGCCACGAAGGCGAGGGCCGCGGGGGTCAGGACCTCGTCCTGCCGGGGCAGGGGCTCGGCATCGACGATGGCCAGCGAGGACGGCGCTGGTGCGGACATGAGCGGTCACTCCTTCAGCGGGCGGTGCGGGCGACGTGTCACGGCCGCCGGGTCGCCCGAAACGGCACGGGGTGCCAGGGCTCCGGGATACGGCTGCGGTCGCCTTCTGAGGTGCAGAGGGCTTCTGACCAGTGGATAGTAGTTTCCTCATGGTGGAAGTTCAATGTTTTGTTGATGTCGAGATTCTCCGGGTCGACAGAACCTGGCACTCCTGGCGCGGTGTGCCGGGACGCTCACTCCAGGTGCGCGAGGTCCGCCTCCGTGTCGATGTCGTACGCCTGCGCCACATCGGAACACTCGACGAGCGTGAGCGCATCGCGGTGCTCCCGCAGATACGCCCGCGCGCCCCGGTCGCCCGTCGCCCCCGCCGCGACGTCCGCCCACCGGTCCGCCCCGAACAGCACCGGATGGCCCCGCTCGCCCCCGTACGACGCCGCCGCCAGACTCGACCGCGAGCGGTACGCCGCCCGGACCCGCGCCACCGCCTCCGCGCCGATCCCGGGCTGGTCGACCAGCAGCACCAGCGCCGCGTCGGCCCCCGAGCCGGCCAGCCCGGCCAGCCCCGCCCGCAGCGACGAGCCCATCCCCCCGGTCCACTCCGGGTTGACGTCCACCGCGCAGCCGGCGAGGTCCGCCCGCGCCCGCACCTCCTGGGCCGCCGCGCCCAGCACCACATGCACCGGGCCGCAGCCGCCCGCCCGCAGCACGTCCACCGCGCGGTCGACCAGCAGCCGGCCGCGATGCTCCAGCAGGGCCTTGGGACGTCCGCCCAGCCTGCGTCCGCCGCCCGCCGCGAGCAGCAGCCCGGCGACGAGGCGGGCGGGGGCCGCGGGGGAGGCGGAGGCGGAGGCCGGGGCGGGGGTGCGCGGTGTGCGAGTCATGCCGTCTGGATACCGCAGAGCGACCGCCCGCGCACGGGCCGGGGCGCACCGGGCACCCGTGTCCGCGCGCCGGACACTCCGAGTTCGGTCCGCGGAGTGGCGCCCGGCACCTTTCATGGCGTTAACTTGCCCGCACCCCCGGACACTTGACCACGGTCCGGGAACCGCCGGACACACCGGCACAAGATCGATCGACACACCGGCACGCGGACGTGCGAGGGGGAGTTGCTTTGGTGAAGAGCGTGGGCCAGGCGCGGCTGACCGGGGTCGAGGACCCGAGGGTGACGGAGCTGCGCACGGCCGTGGCCCGGCTCCGCAGGGAACTGGCCGGACATCCCGCGGAGTTCCCCGACCGCGCCGTCGCCGAGGACGAACTCGCGGCCCTGGACGCGATGGCGGCGCGCGGCGTGCCCGAGATCCCCCGGCTCCGCCGTTCGCTGCTGCTGATCGCGAGCGCGATCGGCTCGGTCAGCGCCCTGGCCTCGGCCCTGCGGGACGTACGCGTCGCGGTCGACCTCTTCGGCGAGCCGCCGCGCCGCTGAACGTCCCCCGCGGTGACGGCCCCCCCGGTCTCAGCGCCGGATCAGCCGCCGCGCCCTCGCCGCCGCCACGGCCGCCGTGCGCGAGTCCACGCCCAGCTTCGCGTAGATGTGGACCAGATGGGACTTGACGGTGGCCTGGCTGAGGAAGAGCCGCTTGCTGATCTGGAGGTTCGACAACCCCTCGCCGACCAGCCGCACCACCTCCAGCTCGCGTTTGGTGAGCGCCTGCGCCGGGGTCCGCATCCGGTCCATCAGCCGGTGCGCCACCTCCGGGGCCAGCGCCGAGCGGCCGGCCGCCGCCGTGCGCACGGCCGTCGCCAGCTCCTCCGGCGGGGCGTCCTTGAGCAGATAGCCCGCCGCGCCCGCCTCCACCGCCGCGAGGATGTCCGCGTCGCTGTCGTACGTCGTCAGGATCAGCACCCGGGGCGCGTCCGGCGCCGCCGTGATCGCCGCCGTCGCCTCGGAACCGTGCATTCCCCCACCGAACTGAAGATCCATGAGGACGACGTCCACCCCGCCCGCCGCGGCCAGGGACACCGCCTCCTCGGCGGTGGCGGCCTCGGCGACGACCCGGAAGTCCGGTTCGGTGTCGAGGACGGCGCGCAGCCCCGCCCGGACCACCGGATGGTCGTCGGCCAGCAGCAGCCGGACCGGCGCGCTCATGCCGCGTCCCGTCCCGCCGCGCCCTCGGGCAACGGCAGCGTCAGGGCGACCGCCGTGCCCTGCCCCGGGGCCGATTCGACACTCAGCGTGCCGCCCAGCGACCGCGCCCGGGAACGCATCGCCGGCAGCCCGAAGCCGCCCGTTCCCGACTCCGCGCCCGGCGCGCCCGCGTCCGTGAAGCCCCGGCCGTCGTCGACCACGTCCAGCGAGACCGAGGTGTCCATGTAACTGAGGGTGATCTCCGCCCGCCGCGCCTCCGCGTGCCGCACGGTGTTGGCCAGCGCCGACTGCGCGGTCCGCAGCAGCGCCACCTCGTAGGGCGTGGGCAGCTCCACGGGCGTGCCGCTCACGGCGAACTGCACGGTCAGCCCCGGAGCGGTGGTGCGGGCCGAGAGCCGCTCCAGCGCGGCGGCCAGCGAGCCGTTCGCCAGATCGGGCGGGGTCAGCGCGCGGACGAAGCGGCGGGCCTCGGCCAGATTCTCCTGGGCGGCCTCCCGGGCCCGGCGGACATGGCCGGTGGCCGGGGCGTCCCGGGGCAAGGTCCGCTCGGCGGCGCGCAGCAGCAGCTGGATGCTGGACAGGCCCTGGGCGAGGGTGTCGTGGATCTCCCGGGCGAGCCGTTCGCGCTCGGCGAGCGTTCCGGCGGTGCGCTCGGCCTCGGCCAGCTCCGCCCGGGTCGAGACCAGCTCCTCGATCAGCTCGCGCCGCCGCTCGCTCTCCCGGAACAGCGCGTCGTAACCGAGCACCGTGGCCACCGCGACCGCGCCGCCGAGCAGCGGACCGATGAACGTGCCCGGGGTGACGGCCGCTCCGTGCAGCAGGAAACCGGCGATGGCCGCCCCCGCCGTCACCAGCACGGCCGGCACGCTCCAGCGCACCGGCAGCAGATGCAGCTGGAGGAAGTACAGCGGGAACGCCACCCACAGCGCGTCCGGCGACAGCGCCAGCAGCGCCACCCAGAGCGCCCCCAGCGCCCCCAGCCACACCGCGCCCGCCCGGGTCAGCGGCCGCACGGCGGGGGCGAGCGCGCCCGCCGCGTACACCGCCGCGAGCACGGCGGCCACCGCCACGGCCGCCCCCGCGTACGGGATCCCGTCGCCCACCGCCTTGACGACCGTGAGCGCCAGCAGCCCCAGCAGCAGGGCGTGCAGACAGAGCCGCAGCGCGGCGGCGACCGGGGGGTGGGGGCGGATTTCCATGATGCGTCCAGCGTAAGCGGGGTCTGCCCGGGGCCGGTCAATCGAAAGGTTGATGTCGGTACCGGCCCGCGGGCGATGCCCCGGACGGGGCGGAGGCCGAGGCTGGAGCCATGTTCGTCGCATGGAGAGATCTTCGGTTCGCCAAGGGGCGGTTCGCGCTGATGGGCACGGTGGTCGTCCTGATCACCCTGCTCGTGGGGCTGCTGTCCGGGCTCACGGCCGGGCTGGCCCGGGAGAACACCTCGGCCGTCACCGGGCTGGACGCCGACCACCTGGCCTTCGCCGCGCCGCCCGACGGCCGCGCGGTGTCCTTCACCGATTCCACGGTCCGGGAGGACGCCTGGCGGAGCTGGGCCACGATCCCCGGGGTCGAGGCCGCGCAGCCCCTGGGGATCCGCACCCTGAACGCCGCCGCCGTCCAGGGGGAGCGGACGGCGGCCGTGTCGGCGTTCGGCGTCGAGCCCGCGGGCACCCTGGCCCCGCCCGGCACGCCGGTCGCCCCGGGACGGGTCGTCGTCACCACGTCCGCCGCCGACGACCTCGGGGTCGGGACCGGCGACCGGCTGCGGCTCGGCTCCACCGAGGTCACCGTCGCGGCGGTCGCCGGGGACGCCTCGTACAGCCATACGCCGGTCGTGTGGACCTCGCTCGCCGACTGGCAGCGGTTCGGCGGCGACGGCGCCGGCGGCCCGGCGCACGCCACCGTCATCGCCCTGACCACCGACGGCGGCGCCGATCTCGCCGCCGGGGACCGGGCGGCGGGCACCAGCACCCGCACCCTGGACGACTCCCTCACCGCCATCGGCTCCTACCAGGCGGAGAACGGCTCCCTGCAACTGATGCGCGGCTTCCTCTTCGCCATCTCCGCCCTGGTCATCGGCGCCTTCTTCACCGTCTGGACGATCCAGCGCGGCGCCGACGTCGCCGTCCTCAAGGCCCTGGGCGCCGGGACCCCCTACCTGCTGCGGGACGCGCTCGGCCAGGCCGTGGTGATGCTGGTCGCCGGTACGGGGCTGGGAGCCGGGCTCGCCTGGGGCATCGGCACCCTGATCGGCGGCGGCGCCGTGCCCTTCGTCCTCGACGCGGCCACCGTGCTCGTCCCCTCGGCCGTGATGATCGCCCTCGGCGCGATCGGCGCGGCCCTCTCCGTCCGGCGGATCACCGCCGTCGACCCGCTCACCGCCCTCGGAAGTGCCCGATGACCCTCACGCTGACCGATGTCACCCTCACCTACCCCGACGGGGACGGACTGGTCACCGCCCTGGACCGGGTCCGCCTCGACGTGCCCGCCGGCACGCTCACCGCGGTCGTCGGCCCCTCCGGCTCCGGCAAGTCCAGTCTGCTGGCGGTCGCCGCCACCCTGGTCACCCCGGACTCCGGCTCTGTCGTCGTGGACGGGACGCCGACCGCCGGGCTCGGCCGCGCGGAGAAGGCGGCGCTGCGCCGGGAGCGGATCGGCATCGTCTTCCAGCAGCCCAATCTGCTGCCCTCGCTGACCGCCGCGGAGCAACTCCAGGTCATGCGGCATCTGTCGGGCGGTTCGGCCCGGGCGGCGCGGGCCCGTGCGCGCGATCTGCTCGACGCCGTCGACCTCGGGGCGCAGGCGGGCCGCAGGCCCCATCAGCTCTCGGGCGGGCAGCGCCAGCGGGTCGCCATCGCGCGGGCGCTGATGAACGAGCCCTCGGTCCTGCTCGTCGACGAGCCGACCAGCGCCCTGGACCACGAACGCGGGGCGGCGGTGCTGGACCTGCTCGTCACGCTGACCCGGGAGCGCGCCACGGCGACCGTGCTGGTCACCCACGACCGGACGCATCTGGACCGGGTGGACCGTACGGTCACGATGCGGGACGGCGGACTGACCGAGGCGGCCCTGGCCTGAGGGAGGGCCGCCCGGCCGGGGTCAGTGCGCGGAACCGCTGCCGGCCAGCGCCTCGGAGAGGTCCTTCGCGGCCTGCTGGAGGATCGGCACGATCTGCTCGGTGGCCGCCTCGGTGACCCGTCCCGCCGGGCCGGAGATCGAGATCGCCGCCGAGGTGGGGGAGTCGGGGACGGGGACGGCCAGGCACCGGACCCCTATCTCCTGCTCGTTGTCGTCCACCGCGTACCCCGTGCGGCGGACCTGTTCCAGCGCGTCCAGGAAACCGTCCGGGGTGGTGATCGTCTTCTCGGTGGCGGCCGGCATGCCGGTGCGCGCGAGCAGCGCCCGCACCTCGTCCGCCGGGGCGTGCGCGAGGAGCGCCTTGCCGACGCCCGTGGAGTGCGGCAGCACCCGCCGGCCCACCTCGGTGAACATGCGCATCGAGTGCTTGGACGGCACCTGGGCGACGTACACCACCTCGTCGCCGTCGAGCAGCGCCATATTGGCGGTCTCGCCGGTCTCCTCGACCAGCCGGGCCAGATACGGGCGGGCCCAGGTGCCCAGCAGCCGTGAGGCGGACTCGCCCAGGCGGATCAGCCGGGGGCCCAGCGCATAGCGGCGGTTGGGCTGCTGGCGGACGTAACCGCACAGGACCAGGGTGCGCATCAGACGGTGGATCGTGGGCAGCGGCAGTCCGCTGCTCGCGGAGAGTTCGCTCAGTCCGACCTCGCCCCCCGCGTCGGCCATCCGCTCCAGCAGATCGAAGGCGCGCTCCAGGGACTGCACACCGCCGCTGGAACCGGCGGGCTTGGAGTCGGAAGTGCTGGCGTGGGACGACGGCACGTCAACGGTCCTTTCGATACGGAGGAGCAAGGCAGCAGCCTACCGGGCACCCGGCGATCGGCCCACTGCCGCGGAGGGCGCCGTCCTGGCCGGTCAGGGCGCGTTTGTCCGGGTCTCCCGGCTCCGGGGCCGGCCCCGGGGGGTCCCGGCTCCGGCTCTTTCTACGTTCCGCACTCCGAAAGAATACTTTTACTTTGTGGAAACCTCTAGCCGGTGCGCGGGGTGATCGGATGGGTGGCGGCGCGGTGGGCGGAGGTCTTGACGGGGCACGGTCGCGCCGCAAGACTCCTGCCCGGTCGACTTCAACAATTCGTTGAATTCCTGGAGTAGGGAGTACGGGTGCCCGGTACGGACGTGAAACTGGTTCTGCGCTCGACGCGCGTCGTCACCCCCGAGGGCACCCGCCCCGCCTCGGTGCACTGCGCCGGCGGGACGATCGACGCCGTCCTGCCGTACGACGCGGGCGTACCGGACGGGGCCGCCGTCGAGGACTTCGGCGACGACGTCCTGCTGCCCGGTCTCGTGGACACGCACGTCCACGTCAACGACCCCGGACGCACGGAGTGGGAGGGGTTCCACACCGCCACCCGCGCGGCCGCCGCCGGCGGCATCACCACCCTGCTCGACATGCCGCTCAACTCGCTGCCGCCGACCACCACGGTCGAGCACCTGCGGGTCAAGCAGCGGGTGGCCGCGCCCAAGGCCCATGTGGACACCGGCTTCTGGGGCGGGGCCATCCCCTCCAACACCAAGGACCTGCGACCCCTGCACGAGGCCGGGGTCTTCGGCTTCAAGTGCTTCCTCTCGCCCTCCGGCGTCGAGGAGTTCCCCGAACTGGACCAGGAGCGACTGGCCCGCGCGATGGCCGAGATCACCGGCTTCGGGGGGCTGCTCATCGTGCACGCGGAGGACCCCCGCCATCTGGCCTCGGCCCCCCAGCAGAGCGGTCCGGCGTACGCGGACTTCCTCGCCTCCCGGCCGCGCGACGCCGAGAACACCGCTATCGAGGGGCTCATCGCCCACGCGAAGCGGCTGGACGCCCGCGTCCACGTCCTGCACCTGTCCTCGGCCGACGCGCTGCCGCTCATCGCCGCCGCCAAACGCGAGGGCGTCCGCGTCACCGTCGAGTCCTGCCCGCACTTCCTCACCCTGACCGCCGAGGAAGTCCCCGACGGCGCCACCGAGTTCAAGTGCTGCCCGCCGATCCGCGAGGCCGCCAACCAGGACGTGCTCTGGCAGGGTCTGGCCGACGGCACCATCGACTGCATCGTCTCCGACCACTCGCCGTGCACGACCGATCTGAAGACCCCGGACTTCGCCTCCGCCTGGGGCGGCATCTCCTCCCTCCAGCTCGGCCTGCCCGCCATCTGGACCGAGGCCCGCCGGCGCGGCCACACACTGGACGACGTCGCCCGCTGGATGTCGGCCGCCCCCGCCGCCCTCGCCGGGCTGACCGCCAAGGGCGCCGTCGAGGCGGGCCGCGACGCCGACTTCGCCGTCCTGGACCCCGACGCCGCCTTCACCGTCGACCCCGCCGCGCTCCACCACCGCAATCAGGTCACCGCGTACGCCGGGCGCACCCTGTACGGCGTGGTGCGCTCCACGTGGCTGCGCGGAGTCCGCATCGCGTCCGGGGGCACGGTCGGCGCCCCCACCGGCCGGCTCCTCGAACGCACCCGCTGACGACGGCGGAGGGCGGTCCGGGGCGCGGAGGCCCCGGGGCGCGGACCCTGTGCCCGCCCCGGGGCCCCGGCCGGCCCGTGGTTCAGGCCGCGTGGCCGCCGTCCACCGCCAGTTCGGTGCCGGTGATGTACGCAGCCTCGGCCCCGGCCAGATAGGCGATCAGTCCGGCGACCTCCTCCGTCCTGCCGAACCGGTCGAGCGCGTTCGCCGCGCGCTGCCCTGCGGCGAACGGGCCGTCGGCCGGATTCATGTCGGTGTCCACCGCCCCGGCCTGAACCAGGTTCACGGTGATCCCGCGCGGGCCCAGTTCGCGCGCGAGCGGCTTGGTCAGCCCGGCCAGGGCCGACTTGCTCATCGCGTACAGCGTGGCGCCCGGCCCGCCGGCGTACCGGCTCAGGGCCGTGCCGACGGAGATGATGCGACCGCCGTCCTCCATCACCCCGGCCGCCGCCCGGCAGGCCAGGAAGACCGCGCGTACGTTGACGGCGAGGACCCGGTCCACGTCCGCGTCCGTGAGGTCCGCGATCGGGCCGAGGACCCCGATGCCCGCGTTGTTCACCAGGACGTCGAGCCGGCCGAAGTCCTCGGCCACCCGGTGCACGGCCGCCGGGACCGCCTCCGGGTCGGCGGCGTCCGCGCGCAGGGCGACGGCCCGGCGGCCGGTCGCCCCGATCCTGCGGACCACCTCGTCGGCGGCGTCCTTGTCGTGCACATAGGTGAGCGCCACATCGACGCCGTCCCGGGCGAGCCGGAGCGCCGTCGCGGCCCCGATGCCCCGGCTGCCGCCGGTGACGAGCGCGGTGCGGCGGGTGCTGGTGAGGGTGGTCATGAGAGGGTCCCGTCCGTTGTCGTTTCCTGCTGACGGGAACCAGCAAAGTCCGTCGCGGCCCCGACCACCGGCGGGAAACGGACGCACAGTCGGGGCTCGCCAACCGGGCCGGGGCGGCGGTAGCGTGATCGTTCCGCGTGCGAGCCGGTGAGGTCTCCACACCATTCCTGTGGAGAACCAGGAGAACCCGGGTGTCCTCTGTCGCCGTGCCCGCCCTCGCCCCCTCGCGCCGGGCCTGGACCACCGATCTGCCCGTGCTGCTCGTCGCGGTCGTCTGGGGCTCCAGCTATCTGGCCGCCAAGGGCATCACCACGCCGCAGACCGTCGTCGCCGTCCTGGTGCTGCGGTTCGCCGTCGTGCTTCCCGTGCTGGTCGCCGCCGGATGGTCCCGGCTGCGGGCGCTGACCGCCGCCCAGTGGCGCGGCGCCGGACTGCTGGGGCTGGTGCTCAGCGGGATCTTCCTGGTGGAGACGTACGGCATCGTGCACACCTCGGCCACCAACGCCGGGCTCATCATCAGCCTCACCATGATCTTCACCCCGCTCGCAGAGGCCGCCGTGACCCGCGTCCGGCCGACCGGCGCGTTCCTCGCCGCCGCCGGGCTCTCCGTCGCCGGGGTGGTGCTGCTCACCCAGGGCGGCGGCTTCACCACCCCCTCGGCGGGCGATCTGCTGATGCTGGTCGCCGCCCTCGCCCGGACCCTGCACGTCCTGCTGATGGCCCGCATCCGGTCGGTACGGGCGGCCGACTCGCTGTCCCTGACGACGGTCCAGCTCGGCAGCGCGGTCGCCGTCTTCGCCCTGCTGGCCGCCGCGCCCGGCACCGGCCCCGCCCCGTGGACGGTCGCCGCCGGATTCGGGCCGGGGGAGTGGGCCGGGCTGCTGTTCCTGGCGGTGTTCTGCACGCTCTTCGCGTTCTTCGTGCAGATGTGGTCCGTACGCCGCACCTCGCCGTCCCGCGTCAGTCTGCTGCTCGGCACCGAACCGCTCTGGGCGGCGGCCGTCGGCATCGCGCTCGGCGGCGAGCGGCTCGGCGTCCCCGGGGTCGCCGGTGCGGTCCTGGTCCTCGCCGGAACGGCGTGGGGGCGGCGCAGCGCGGACCGGCTCACTTCGTGAGCGGAGCGCCCCCGTCCTCCTCGTCCGACCCGTTCTTCCCGGCCGCCCCGTCCTCCTCGATGGCGTCCGAGGCGACCATCAGCGCCACCCCCGCCACCAGCAGCACCAGCGAGACGAACAGCCCGTGGTCGCGCAGGAACGGCAGCCGTGCCACCAGGTTGAAGAGCCGGAACCAGTCCACCCACTGATGGATCAGCCCCGCCGCACCCTGGACGAAGATCAGGAAACCGGCCGTCTCGCAGAGTCGCTTCATGCCGCCGAGCCTCGCGGACCGGCCCCGTCCGCCGCGTCGGCCGCCCGGCCGCGGACGTGCGCCGAAAGTATCCGGCCGCGCGACTTTGGTCGCCCGACGGGCCCGAAGGCCCCGGGGCCCCGCCCCGGCTGCGTAGCTTTGTCGACATGACGCGTACGGAATACCCCTGGCTGCTGCCCTCCTCGATGGCGGACCCGGAACTGCCCGGGGACCGGGGCGGCCGCGCCCGCCGCACCGTGCGGGACTGGGCGGTCGACCTGACGGCCTTCCTCTGCGCGGCGGGCCTCGGCATGGCGGCCCTCTCGACGATCGAGGCCGACCCCACCACCGACGACGTGTTCGTCCTCGTGGACTCGCTGGTGGGCGCCGCCGCCTGCTGCGCCCTGTGGGTCCGGCGCCGCTGGCCGGTCGGGCTCGCCGTCGCCCTGACCGCGCTCAGCCTGGTCGAACCCGTCGCGGCGGGCGCCTGGCTGGTCGCGCTCTTCAGCGTCGCCGTCCACCGGCCGTTCCGCCCCGTCGCCCTCATCGGCGCCGCCGCCCTGGTGACCGTCCCGGTCCAGCCGTATCTGCGCCCGGACCCGACCACCTCCTTCCTCGCCTCCACCGTCGTCGGGGCGCTGCTCGTCCTGCTCGTCCTCAGCTGGGGCATGGTCGTCCGCTCCCGCCGCCAGCTCGTCGTCACCCTGCGCGAGCGCGCCGTACGGGCCGAGAGCGAGGCCGCGCTCCGCGCCGAACAGGCCCAGCGGCTGGCCCGCGAGGCCATCGCCCGCGAGATGCACGACGTCCTCGCCCACCGGCTGACCCTGCTCAGCGTGCACGCCGGCGCCCTGGAGTTCCGCCCGGACGCGCCGCCCGCCGAGGTGGCCCGCGCCGCCGGCGTCATCCGGGACAGCGCCCACGAGGCCCTCCAGGACCTGCGCCAGATCATCGGTGTGCTGCGCGGCCCCGGCGACAGCGACGGCGGCGGCGACCGGCCGCAGCCCACCCTCGCCACCCTCGACGCGCTCGTCGCCGAGTCCCGGCTCGCCGGGATGCGCGTCACGCTCGACAACCGGATCGCCGACCCGGCCGCCGCGCCCGCCGCCGTCGGCCGCACCGTCTACCGGATCGCCCAGGAGGGCCTGACCAACGCCCGCAAGCACGCCCCCGGCGCCGAGGTCACCCTCACCGTCGACGGCGGGCCCGGCCGGGGCCTCACCGTCGAGATCCGCAACCCCGCCCCCGTCCACCCCTTCGAGCAGGTCCCGGGGTCGGGTCAGGGCCTCATCGGGCTGACCGAACGGGCCACCCTGGCCGGCGGCCGGCTCGACCACGGACCGGAGCCCGACGGCGGATTCGGCGTACGGGCCTGGCTACCGTGGTCCCCATGACCTTCCCGGCACCCGCCCCCGCGCCCCGGCCCGTCCGGCTCCTGATCGTCGACGACGACCCGCTGGTCCGGGCCGGGCTGACCCTGATGCTCGGCGGCGCCGACGACATCGACATCGTCGGCGAGGGAGCCGACGGCGGCGAGGCCGCCGACCTCGTCGACCGGCTCCGGCCCGACGTGGTGCTGATGGACATCCGGATGCCGGTCATGGACGGACTGACCGCCACCGAGCGGCTGCGGGCCCGCCCCGACGCCCCCGAGATCATCGTCCTCACCACCTTCCACGCCGACGAGCAGGTGCTGCGCGCGATCCGCGCCGGGGCGGCCGGCTTCGTCCTCAAGGACACCCCGCCCGCGCGGATCGTCGAATCCGTGCGGCGGGTCGCCGCCGGAGACCCCGTCCTCTCGCCCGCCGTCACCCGGCAGTTGATGGCGCGCGCCGCCGGACCCGGCCGGGACGAGCGGGCCGGCCGCGCCGAGCGGGCCCGCCGGCGCGTCGCCTGCCTCGCCGACCGGGAGCGCGAGGTCGCCATCGCCGTGGCGCGGGGCCGCTCCAACGCGGAGATCGCCGCCGCGCTCTATCTGAGCGTCGCCACCGTGAAGACCCAGGTGTCACGGATTCTCGCCAAGTTCGATTTCAACAACCGGGTGCAGATCGCGCTGTTGATCCACGACGCGGGCCTGCTGGACGCCGAGGACGGCGACGACCTGGCCTGAACCCTTCGTTCGCCGTTCCCGGACCGCCCTAGGCTGATCCCGGCGGTCCGGGCGGCCGGACCGCGCAGACAGGGAGGGTGGGGCCCATGTCCGACGTCGAGACCGACCTCTACGCGAACGCCGACTTCCTCGCGGACCCGTATCCGTACTACGCGAGGATGCGTGCCGCCGGACCCGTGCACAGCGTCCGCACCGACGAGTACGAACAGGCATGGCTCGTCGTCGGCCACGAGGAGGCGCGGGCCGTCCTCGCCGACCCCCGCTTCGCCAAGAACTGGCGCACCCTGCCCGGCCAGACGGACTCCGGGGTCGCCATCAAATACAACATGCTGGAGATGGACGGCGCGGACCACACCCGGCTGCGCAAGCTCGTCGCCCGGGAGTTCACCCCGCGCCGCATCGAGGCCATGCGCCCCCGGGTCCAGCAGATCACCGACGACCTGCTCGACGCGATGGTGCCGGCCGGACGGGCCGACCTCGTCGACGCGCTCGCCTTCCCGCTGCCCATGACCGTCATCTGCGAACTCATCGGCGTCCCCGACCTGGACCGCGAGGCCTTCCGCGCGATGTCCGCCGCCGTCGTCTCCACGCTCGGCGAGAAGGAGGACCCCGACGCGTTCCGGACCATGGGCGCCTACCTCGCCGACCTCATCGCGACCAAACGCCGGACACCGGGCGACGACCTGCTGAGCGCCCTGATCGCCGCCCGGGACGACGACCTCGGCCGGCTGTCCCCCGGGGAACTGATCGGCATGGCCTTCCTGCTGCTGGTCGCCGGCCACGAGACCACCGTCAACCTGATCGGCAACGGGGTCCGGGCTCTGCTCGACCACCCCGACCAACTGGCCGCCCTGCGCGCCGACTTCGGGCTGCTGGACGGTGCGGTCGAGGAGATGCTGCGGTACGAGGGACCGGTGGAGAACGCCACCTACCGCTTCGCCCGGGAGCGGGTCACGCTCGCCGGACGGGTCATCGAGGCCGGGGAGACGGTCCTGGTCTCCCTCGCCGGGGCCGGCCGCGACGGTGCGCGCCACCCGGCGCCCGACACCTTCGACATCCGCCGCGAACCGCGCGGCCACCTGGCGTTCGGCCACGGCGCGCACTTCTGCATCGGCGCCCCGCTGGCCCGCATGGAGGGCCGCATCGCGATCCGCGCCCTGCTGGAGCGCTGCCCCGGCCTCGCCCCGGACCCGGACGGCACCGCCCCCGAGTGGGTGCCCGGTCTGCTGATCCGGGGGGCGCGGCGGCTTCCGGTCCGCTGGTGAGCCGAACCGCCCCCGCCGAGGCAGCCGCTCCGGATACGTTCGGCCCCTCGGAACCCCGAAAGGACCCCTCATGACCGGACTCGACCTGCGGGCGGCACAGAAGGTGCTGGAGAGCCAGCCGTTCAGCACCCTCGTCGGCGCACGCGTCACCGCATTCGGCGGTGGCGCGGCCACGCTGGAGATCGACAGCCGCGAGGAACTGCGGCAGCAGAACGGATTCCTGCACGGCGGTGTGCTGGCCTACGCCGCCGACAACGCGCTCACCTTCGCCGCCGGGACGACGCTCGGCCCGGCCGTGCTGACCGGCGGCTTCTCCATCCAGTATCTGCGGCCCGCCACCGGAACCACCCTGGTCGCCCGCGCCGAGGTCGTCCACAGCGGCCGCCGGCAGGCCGTCGCCCGGTGTGATCTGTCCGTGGTGGGGGAGGACGGTGCCGAAACGCTCTGCGCCGTCGCCCAGGGCACCGTCCTCAGCGCCACCCCGTCCTGAAGGAGCCCCCCGTGACCCTCGCCGCCATAGTCGACCTCGGGGCCCTCGGGGAGGCGTTCACCCGGGACCCGCACCCCGTCTACGCCTCCCTGCGCGCCCGCGGTCCCGTCCACCGCGTCCTGCTCCCCGACACCACGCCCGCCTGGCTCGTGGTCGGTTACGAGGAGGGCCGCGCAGCCCTCGCCGACCAGCGGTTCTCCAAGGAGTGGCACAACTCCGCGCCCGAGCTGGGACTCAGCCAGGTCGCCGCCGGGGTCTCCATGCTCAGCTCGGACGCCCCCGTCCACACCCGGCTGCGCAAGCTGGTCACCCGCGAGTTCACCGCCCCCCGGATGCAGCGGCTCGTCCCGCGCGTACGGGAGATGACGGACGACCTGCTCGACACCATGCTGTCCGGGCCCGGCCGCTCGGCCGACCTCGTCGAGGCCCTCGCCTTCCCGCTGCCGATGTCCGTGATCTGCGAACTGCTCGGGGTGCCCTTCCTGGACCGCCGGCGCTTCCGCGACTGGTCCAACACCGCGGTCTCCTCCCTCGACGGCGCGGCCCGCCGCCGCGCCACCGCCGAGATGACCGCGTATCTCACCGGACTCCTCGCCGACAAACGCGAGCAGCCCGGCGAGGACCTGATGAGCGCCCTCATCCACACGGCCGACGAGGACGGCGACCGGCTCTCGGCCGGTGAGCTCCTCGGCATGGCCTGGCTGCTGCTCGTCGCCGGCCACGAGACCACCGTCAACCTCATCGCCAACGGCGTCCTCGCCCTGCTCACCCACCCGGACCAGCTCGCCGCCCTGCGCGCCGACCCCGGGCTCATCGACCGGGCCGTGGAGGAGATGCTGCGCTACGCGGGCCCGGTCGAGACCCCCACCTACCGCTTCACCACCGAAGCCGTCGACGTGGCCGGCACCCGTATCCCCGGCGGCGGCGAACTCGTCCTGATCGCCCTCTCCGACGCCAACCGCGACCCCGGCCGCTTCCCGGACGCCGAGCGCTTCGACATCACCCGCGACGCCCGCGGCCATCTGGCGTTCGGCCACGGCATCCACTACTGCCTGGGCGCGCCGCTGGCCCGGATCGAGGCGGCGGTGGCGATCGGCTCCCTGCTGGAGCGCTGCCCGGACCTGGCCCTGGACGCGGACCCCGAGGAGCTGACCTGGCGTACGGGGATGCTCATCCGGGGACCGGAGTCGCTGCCCGTGCGCTGGTGAGCGGGCGGGCGCCCCGGACCCCGCTCGGCCGGGCCGGCACCCCCTGCCGCCGCGCCCGCCGCCGCACCGTCGATTTCCCGCTGCTCGTACGGTGACACCGGCGCCGGGCTCTCGTACGGTGGCACGGGTCCCCGTGCCACGCACCCGGCCGGCGGGCCCGTACACGCCCCGGTCCGACACACGTGCCGTGCCCCTCCGGGGGACCGCGCACCCGGCTCGGGGATACTTGCCCAGCCGGGCCGGGACCTGTGGGACCCGGCTCCACCAGCAGCACCAACGAGCAGCACAAGAAGGGCACGGCGTCGTGGCAAGGGTTCGGACAGGGGTACGCGCGATGGGCGCCGTGCTTGCGGCGGTGCTCGGGGTCTCCCTCATGGGATGCAGCAGCACCGGCGGCAAGCGGGCGGAGGAGCGGGCGGCCCAGGCCGCCGCCGAGGGCCGGTCCGCGGTGAACACACCCCGCTGGACCTTCGCCATGGTCACCCACTCGGGCGACGGCGACACCTTCTGGGACATCGTCCAGAAGGGCGCCAAGATGGCCGCCCAGAAGGACAACATCAACTTCCTGTACTCGCACAACGACGAGGGGCAGCAGCAGGCCCAGCTCGTCCAGGCCGCCATCGACAAGAAGGTCGACGGGCTGATCGTCACCCTCGCCAAGCCCGACGCCATGAAGGCCGTCGTGGCCAAGGCCGTCAAGGCGGGCATCCCGGTGATCACGGTGAACTCCGGATCGGCCGAGTCCAAGAAGTACGGCGCGCTCACCCACATCGGCCAGGACGAGTCCATCGCGGGCGAGGCCGTCGGCGAGGAGCTGAACGCGCGCGGCCGCAAGAAGGCGCTCTGCATCCTGCACGAGCAGGGCAACGTCGGCCACGAGCAGCGCTGCGCCGGGGCGAGGAAGACCTTCGACGGCGAGATGCAGAACCTGTACGTGGAGGGCACCAACATGCCCGACGTCCAGGCGTCCATCGAGGCGAAGCTCCAGGCCGACAAGGACATCGACGCGGTCGTCACGCTCGGCGCCCCGTTCGCGGACGCCGCCGTCAAGGCCAAGGAGACCGCCGGGAGCAAGGCCGAGATCGACACCTTCGACCTGAACGCCAAGGTCGCGTCCGAGCTCCAGGCGAAGACCCTCGGCTTCGCCGTCGACCAGCAGCCCTACCTCCAGGGCTACGAGGCCGTCGACCTGCTCTGGCTCTACCGCTACAACCGCAACGTCCTTGGCGGCGGCCGGCCGGTCCTCACCGGCCCGCAGATCATCACCACCGACGACGCCGCCCAGCTCGCCGCGTACGCCGACCGGGGCACCCGATGACGGCGTCCGGAGCGTCCCCCGCCCCGGCAGCCGACGAGCGGCTGCTGCGCACCTCGCCGCTGCGCAAGCTCCTCGGCCGCCCCGAGCTGGGCTCGGTCGTCGGCGCGCTGGCGGTCTTCCTGTTCTTCTCGATCGTCGCGGACAGCTTCCTGCGCGCCACCAGCTTCGGCACGGTGCTCTACGCCGCCTCCACCATCGGGATCATGGCGGCGCCGGTCGCGCTGCTGATGATCGGCGGCGAGTTCGACCTCTCCGCCGGGGTACTGGTGACCAGCTCGGCGCTGGTCTCCTCGATGTTCAGTTACCAGATGACGGCCAACGTCTGGGTCGGCGTGTTCGTGTCCCTGCTGGTCACGCTCGCGATCGGCGCGTTCAACGGCTTCATGCTGACCCGGACGAAACTGCCCAGCTTCATCATCACGCTCGGCACCTTCCTGATGCTGACCGGACTGAACCTGGGCTTCACCAAGCTGATCAGCGGCACCGTCTCGACGAAGACCATCGGCGACATGGAGGGCTTCCCCTCGGCCCGCAAGGTCTTCGCCTCGCACCTGACGGTCGGCGGCGTCGAGCTGAAGGTGACCATCCTGTGGTGGGCCGTCCTCGTCGCGCTCGCCACCTGGATCCTGCTCCGCACCCGCTTCGGCAACTGGATCTTCGCCGTCGGCGGGGGAGCGGACGCGGCCCGCGCGGTCGGCGTCCCGGTGGTCCGCACCAAGATCGGCCTCTACCTCGGGGTGGCCTTCGCCGCCTGGGTCTCCGGCCAGCACCTGCTGTTCAGCTACGACGTGGTGCAGTCCGGCGAGGGCGTCGGCAACGAGCTGATCTACATCATCGCGGCCGTCATCGGCGGCTGTCTGATCACCGGCGGCTACGGCTCCGCCATCGGCTCGGCCGTCGGCGCCTTCATCTTCGGCATGACCAGCAAGGGCATCGTCTACGCGGAGTGGAACCCCGACTGGTTCAAGTTCTTCCTGGGAGCCATGCTGCTCCTGGCCACCCTGCTCAACGCATGGGTACGCAAGCGCGCGGAGGCGACCTCATGACGGCACCCCGGGAATCGAGCGGGCAGCCGCTGGTCGAGCTGGACCACGTCAGCAAGTTCTACGGCAACATCAAGGCGCTCCAGGACGTCTCCCTGGAGGTCCACGCGGGCGAGATCTCCTGCGTCCTCGGGGACAACGGCGCCGGCAAGTCCACCCTGATCAAGATCATCGCTGGGCTGCACCGGCACGACGCCGGGCGCTTCCTGGTGGACGGCGAGGAGACCGTCCTCGCCAATCCGCGCGACGCCCTGGACCGGGGCATCGCCACCGTCTACCAGGACCTCGCCGTCGTCCCGCTGATGCCGGTCTGGCGGAACTTCTTCCTCGGCTCCGAGCCGACCACCGGCGCCGGCCCCTTCAAGCGCCTGGACGTCCGGCTGATGCGCGAGACGACCCGTTCCGCGCTGCTGCGGATGGGCATCGACCTGCGCGACGTCGACCAGCCCATCGGCACCCTCTCCGGCGGTGAGCGCCAGTGCGTCGCCATCGCCCGCGCCGTCCACTTCGGCGCCAAGGTCCTCGTGCTGGACGAGCCGACCGCCGCGCTCGGCGTCAAGCAGTCCGGCGTCGTGCTCAAGTACGTCGCCGCCGCCCGGGACGCCGGGCTCGGCGTGGTCCTCATCACCCACAACCCGCACCACGCCTTCCTCGTCGGCGACCGCTTCGTCCTGCTCAAGCGGGGCGCTATGGCCGGGAGCCACACCAAGGACGACGTCACGCTCGACGAGCTGACCCGGCAGATGGCGGGCGGCAGCGAGCTGGAGGAGCTGAGCCACGAGCTGGAGCGGACCTCCCTGCCGGGCCGCCCGGACGCCCCGGCGGCCGGGGACGGCACCGCCGGCTGACCCCCGCCGCCGCGCCCGGCCGGCCCGCCTCCGGGACCGCCGGGCATGCGGCGGGTACGGCGGGCGACGTACGCACCCCCTCCGGCAGTGGCAGAATCGGGGGCGGCGGGCACCGTCCGCCGCCGGAACCCCAGGGACCGGCCCCCCAGACCCCGCAGGGACGATGAGCACGTACCGCGACTTCACACACCGCGGCTCCGCCCGCGCCACCGTCCTGCGGACCGTCGGCACCCGGGAGAGGCGTTCGCACCTCACCGCGCCCCGGGTCCCCACCGTCGGCATCGACATCGGCGGGACGAAGGTGATGGCCGGTGTCGTCGACGCCGACGGCACCATCCTGGAGACCGTGCGCACCGAGACGCCGGACAAGTCCAAGAGCCCCAAGGTCGTCGAGGACACCATCGTCGAGCTGGTGCTCGACCTCTCCGACCGCCACGACGTCCACGCCGTGGGCATCGGCGCGGCCGGCTGGGTCGACGCCGACCGCTCCAAGGTCCTCTTCGCCCCGCACCTGGCCTGGCGCGACGAACCCCTGCGCGACGCCCTCGCGTCCCGGCTCGTCGTCCCCGTCATGGTGGACAACGACGCCAACACCGCCGCCTGGGCCGAGTGGCGCTTCGGCGCCGGCCGGGGCGAGGACCACCTGGTCATGATCACATTGGGCACCGGCATCGGCGGCGCGATCCTGGAGGACGGCCGGGTCAAGCGCGGCCGGTACGGCGTCGCCGGTGAGTTCGGCCACATGCAGGTGGTGCCCGGCGGCCACCGCTGCCCCTGCGGCAACCGGGGCTGCTGGGAGCAGTACAGCTCCGGCAACGCCCTGGTCCGCGAGGCCAGGGAGCTGGCCGCCGCGGACTCGCCGGTCGCCCACGGGATCATCGAGCGGGTCAAGGGCAACATCCCCGACATCACCGGCCCGCTCATCACCGAACTCGCCCGCGAGGGCGACGCGATGTGCGTGGAACTCCTCCAGGACATCGGCCAGTGGCTCGGCGTCGGCATCGCCAATCTGGCCGCCGCGCTCGACCCCTCCTGCTTCGTCATCGGCGGCGGCGTCAGCGCCGCGGACGACCTGCTGATCGGGCCGGCCAGGGACGCCTTCAAACGGCATCTCACCGGACGCGGCTACCGCCCCGAGGCCAAGATCGCCAAGGCCCAGCTCGGCCCCGAGGCCGGTATGGTCGGCGCGGCCGACCTCGCCCGGCTGGTGGCCCGCCGCTTCCGGCGCACCAACCGCCGGCGCGTGGAGCGCTACGAGCGGTACGCCCAGATCTACGACCAGGCCGCGAGCACCATCCGCAACACCCGCAACACCCGCACTTCCTAGGGACGCCCACACCCATGACCGCAGCCGAGCACCCCGTCGTGCCGCGCCAGTCCCCGCCGCCCGGCGAGGACCCGTCCCCCGAGGAACGGCGGCGGACGATCCGCCGGCGCCTGATCACGGCGACCATCATCGTGCTGCTGATCGGCGTCCCCGCCGGTTACCTGCTGATCTCCGCGGGCCAGAGCCGCCGCTCCGGCCAGGACAAGGCCGCCGAGGCGGCGGCCCAGGGACTGCGCGAGGGCTGGCCCTCGCGCATGCTCCGCCGGATCTTCGAGGTCCCGATCCCCCGGGACGCGGTCGAGGTGCAGTACTACGAGACCAACAACTGGAAGGCCAGCCGGATGTACGTGCAGTTCCGCACGTCCTCCAACGGCCTGGACCGCTTCCTGACCCAGGTCGGCACCGGCCGGGCCGCGCTGGAAGCGGGCAAGGTCACCGTCGGGGCCCGCGACCGCAAGATCGCCGGCTGGCACTTCACCGACGGCGTCTCCTGGGCGGGAGTCCGGCACATCAACCCCGACCCGCGCCCCACCCAGGACATCACCGTCGACATGACGGACCCGATGTCCCCGGTCGTCTACGTGGTCTCCGCGGCGACCCCCTGACCGGGGCCGCCGTCCGGCGGGAGCGGTCAGGACGCGGTGTACTCATGGGCCGCGGCGCCCTGCCACTCGACGAGCGACGGGGTGTCGAGCGCCCGCTCGGGATCGGCCATCCCGGCGTCCGCGAGGAAGACGATGACGTCGTGGTCGCTGTGGGCGAGCCCCAGCTTCTCTTCGCGTCCGGCGATGTGCACGGTGACGAGCCGGGCCCCGGACGGGGTCGGCCGGTGGATCACGATCGGAGGAGTAGCCATACCTCCAGCGTGGCCCGGAGCGCCCGCACGCGCATCCGGTCCCCGCGTAACCGCGCACCCGGCCCCGGAATACGGTACGGTCCCGGCCCCGCACCACCCCCGACCGGCCGCGCACCACCCCCGCCCCGCGCCATCCTCGATCCGCGTCCAGACCCACCCCGCCCGCCCCGCGGGGCCCCCGGCCCCGTCGCGCCGGACGCCTGCGGGCCCCCCGGCCTGGCCCGCCGCCGCGCCGACAGCCCGGGGCGCGCCTTTCGAGCCCCGCCGCGCCGGTTCCGGCGTGCGCGGCGCCCCCGGGAGGGCCACGCTGGGACGGAGGCAGGGGCCCTGGGGCCGTCCCGCCCCTTTCCGCCGGGCACGGAGGCGAGCGCCATGGACAGCGACGATCTCCCGGACCTGGCTGCCGGGGTGCCCGGACGCCGCCACCCCGCGCATTGGTACGTGGTGTTCGCCGCGCTCTTCGCCTTGCTCTGCGGGCTGCTCGCCGCCGCCGCCGCCTGGCGCGCCGACGCCCGGGACGACGCCGAGGCCGCCGCCCACCGCCACCGGGTCGTCGCCACCACCACCGACCGGTCCGTGATCATCCCGGAGACCCGCTACGCCGCCTCGCCCACCGCCACCGCCCCGGCCCGCTGGGAGTACCCCGTCCACACGCGGCGGAGCGGCACCGTCCATGTGCGGCCGGACACCGCGAAGGGGACCCCGGTGGAGATCTGGGTCGACGACGCGGGCGCCTACCGCACCCGGCCCGCGTTCGGCCTCGCGCAGCGCGGCCTGACCTCCGCCGCCTTCGGTATCGTCGTCACCGGCCTGGTGGCCCTGGCCGAGGGCGGCGGTCTGCTGCTCGCCCGCAGACGGGCCCTGAACCGACGGCTCGACGCCTGGGAACGCGAATGGGAGGCGCTCGAACCGGTCTGGACGGGCCGGCGCCCGCGCGATCGCGGCCCCGACGACGGAACCGGCCCGCCCGCCCCGTGACCTCCCGCTGGCGGTTTGACGACACGTCGTGATCCCGCCAGCGACGCCCCTTCCGCCCTGCTCCGTGCGGCACCGATGATCGTGCGACGATCCCCGGCCCCTCCCGAGCGGAAGCAAGGCAGCCCATGACGCACGTCCCGGAACAACGACGCCTGTCCCTGGTGGTGGCGGCCACGCTTCTGGCCGCCGCTGCGGGTGCGGCGCCCGCGGCGGCCGCCGCACCGAAACCGACCGCCCCGCCGAGCGCCGCGGCCGTACTGGCCTCGCTCGACGGCCAGGAGCGCGCGGCGCTGCACCGCATGGCGGGCCTGGAGCTCGGCGGGGCGCACCTCTCCGAGAAGGCGCTCGCCTCCTCCGACCCCGTCGACGTCATCGTGCAACTGCGCACTCCGCCCGCCCGCACCGCCCGGCTGCTGGCCGCCGCGCAGGGCCGCGAGCTGAGCGAGAGCGACGCGCGCGCCGCCGTGACCGAGGCCCAGGACTCCTTCCGCGACGCGCTCGCCACGATGTTCCCGGCGCCGAAGGCCGGGGCGAAGGGGACGGCGAAGGACGCGGCGGCGGTGCCGAGGCCGCGCCGCGTCGAGTACGCCGGGGGCCGCACCCCGCGAACCGCCCGGCCCGGCACCCGGCCCACCGCCGCGCTCGACTCCATCGGCGGCGCCGAACTGGCCGGGCCGTCACCAAGAAGTCCGCCGCCGAGGCATGGCGCCACCTCGCCCCGGTCGAGGCGACCGCCCGCACGGCCGGGGCCGTCACCCGCCTCTGGCTGGACGCCAAGGTGCGGGGCACCACCGCCCCCGTCCCCACCACCACCCCGACCGTGCCGCTCACCGGCGCGGACGCCGCCCACCGCGCCGGACTCGACGGCACCGGCGTCAAGGTCGCCGTCCTGGACACCGGAATCGACGCGGACCACCCCGACCTCGCCGGCCGGATCGCGGCCACCAAGGTCTTCGTCACCGGCCAGGACGACCGGGACCGCACCGGTCACGGCACCCACACCGCGTCCACCGTCGCCGGCACCGGGGCCGCGTCCGGCGGCCGGTACGCCGGCATGGCTCCCGGCGCCGAACTCCTCGTCGGCAAGGTGCTCGGCGACGACGGCTCCGGCTCGATCAGCGGCATCGTCCAGGGGCGACCCAGACGGAGACCGTCCGCCCGCACGCCACGACCCGGCTGGACTTCGGGGCCGCGGTGATCGGACCGGCCCTCCCGGCCGCCCCCGCCTACCGCCTCAAGGACTCCGTGGTCTGGGCCGGAACACCGTGGTTCGTCGACGGCGACGGCACCCGGGGCGGCGCCGACTGGGGCGCGACGGGCACGCTCGCCCTGGTCCGGGACGGGCGGAAGCTCGGGGAGTGGAGCGCGGTCGGCGGCGCCAAGACCGTCACGGTCCCGGCCGGGCCCGGCCGGTACACCCTGGAGGCCGACCTCACCCGCGACCAGGCGTACGCGAGCCTGTCCACCCGGGTCCGGTCGCGATGGGCCTTCGACTCCGACACCGACGACGGGTCCGGCACCCTTCTGCCGCTGATGGGCGTGCGCTTCACCCCGCACGGCCTCGACGCCTCCGGCGGGGCCGCCCGCCTCGCGACCACGCGGGTGGACGTGACGGTCCAGCGGGCCCCCGGCGCGGTGGAGGCCGAGACCGGTCCGGTGCGGCTGGAGGTCAGCTGGGACGACGGCCTGACCTGGCGGACCGTCGAGCTGAGCGCGGGCACGGCCGCAACGCCGCCGCACGCCGGTCTGACCGCCCCCGCCGACGCCTCGTACGCGACGCTGCGCGCCACGGTCTCCGCGAGCGACGGCAGCACGGTCGAGCAGACGGTGACCCGCGCCTTCGAGGTCAACAAGCCCCGGAGCTAGGGCCTTTCGTTCGGATCATGCTGGGCTCGCGGGGTGTGGCACGCGTGTCTGCGGCGTTGTCGTCGGTTGCCAAAGCTCCGCGTTGACGCCCTCCTCCGCCTTGCAGCCCCACGCACCACACCCCGCTCCCTGATCCAGCCTGATCCGAACGAAAGGCCCTGGCGGACTCGGTGCGCGGTCCGGCCACAGGCCGGCAACCGTACGGCGAAACGGCCCGCGCCGGTCCCGCTTCCAGGCGTTCCTGACGTCCGGCCGGACCTCGCGCTCCGGGCGGTGACCGGCACCCCGCTGGTCAACGCGGTGCGCGTCACCCGGCGCCCGGACCTGACCGCCTGAGACGGCGCACGGGCCCGCCCCCTTCGACGACAGGGGGGCGGGCCCGTGCGGCGGTCCGGATCAGACGCGGGAGAGGGCCCTCGCCTCCGGGGCGAAGCGCACACCCAGCAGTTCCTCGACCGGGGCGTACACCTCGGGCATGTACATCGTCGTGGACAGCAGCAGGTTGTCGGCCGGGGCGACCAGCACGCTCAGCCGCGTGCCCACGGCGACGTCGGCGGAGGCCAGCGGCTGCCCGTCCTCGTCGAACGTCGTGATCAGGTCCGGGAAGGAGGCCCGGCGCTCTCCGCCGACGTCCAGCGCCATGTACTCGTTGACGAAGTGCAGCGTGGTGCCGGCCGCGTCGTCCAGGACCGCGACGCCCACGTCCAGACCCTCGCGCTGCGCGCAGCGGTACGTGCGCACCGTGCCGGTCACCGCGATCTCGCCGCCGAGCTGCGCGGCGGCACCGGCCGGGCCGTCCGCGAGGAAGCGGCGGCCCAGCTCGATGGCGAACCCGATGGCGCCCGGCGCCCCGTTGCGCACCGCGTAACCGACCTCGACCGGGTTGCGGGCCACGCCCACCCAGCCGCCCGCCTCGACGGAGGCGCGCCGCACCACGTTCGACGTGGCCTCCAGACCGCCGGAGACGGCCCCCTCCACATAGGAGTGCGGCTTGCCGCCCGCATAGCCCTGGCTGGAGCGGTAGCCGTCCTCGTGGTGCAGGCCCATCGCACCCATCACGCTGGAGGGGTGGGCGCGTCCGTTGCAGGCCAGGTCGATGACGGGCAGGCCGGTCATCGCCGAGTGGAACCAGCCGTTGATGGTGGTCTCGGCACCGTTCTCGTTGGTGTGGACGGCGACCAGCTCACGGGGCAGTTCGCGGCGGAGCAGCTCCAGGGCGCGCAGCAGATGCGTGGGCAGGACCTGCGGGTCGGGTGCGGCCGGGGCACCGACCAGGGCCACCGTCGCGGTCAGGTCGTCGGCCGCGAACTCGTCGGCGGTCCACAGCTCCGGCGTGCCCACCTGGAGGGCCAGTTCGGCGGTGCGCAGGCCCCGCTCGACGAACCCGCCGCCGCCACCGCCCAGTACGGCACCGCCGTACACGGCCGCGCGGAGGTCGTCATGGGTCAGCTGTCGCTTCATCGGAGGGGTCTCCCAGGGTGTTTCGATGCGGGGGGTGAGGGGGTGAGAGAGGGCTAACCGGCGGCCTTGAACACGCCGTTGCCGAAGGAGTAGAGCGCGTCGCCGGCGATCGCGCCCCCGGCGAAGACCTCCAGGTCCTCCGTGGCCTTCCGGCCGAGGACCCGCGGGGCCAGGACGCGGACGGCGAGTCCGGCGGCGACCATCCAGCCCGCCATCGGCGTGGTGATCAGCAGCCCGGTCGCCAGCAGGATGCCGAGCTGCCGCCGCGATCCGCCGAGCAACTGGACCAGCGCCCCGGGGATCGCCCACAGCGCCAGGTGCCGGGCGGTCTCGGCCGAGGGGCCGGCCTTGATCGCGGCCACGTACGCGGCGTCGATCGGGGCGGTACGGCCGCTGTCGAAGAAGATGCGGTACGAGACGAGGACGACGGCGATGGCGACGACGAAACCGATCATCGCGGCGATGAGCTGCTGGCGCCGGCCCTCCAGCTCGAAGGCCGGATCGGCGTTCTCGCCGCGCAGCAGATGGCCGGCCTTGAGGTCGTAGCCCATGTCCGCGAAGGCCGGGCCGGTGGCGGCCGTGAAACCGGACAGCACGACCAGGGCCTCCGGCGGGAAGCCGATGAGGATGCCGAGAAGCAGGGTGATCAGGGCGATGGCGAAGGCCGGGAACCAGCCGGAGTGCATGGAGGCGATGCCGACCAGCAGTTCGTGGAGGAAGGCGGCGACGGACGCGTACAGCAGGAAGCCGATCAGCATGCCGGGGGACATGTGGGTGGCCGCGCCGGTGCCGAAGGCCAGCAGGACGGAGATCACGAGGTAGGCACCGAAGCCCAGCCGCATGGAGCGGCCCAGCCGGCGCGCCCCGTCCTCGGCGTCCCCGGCCGTCGTCCCGGCGGTGCGGGGCGCTGCCGGACCGGTGCGGGGCGCGTGGGTGCGCCGGGCCGCGAGGACGGTGCGGCCGACCTGGACCAGGGCGACCAGGCCGGCGCCCATCATCATGCCGTGCGGCAGGTACATGCCGTTCAGATCGAGCCCGAACAGCGGGTCCGCGTACTGCGTGAAGAGCAGTCCGGCCCCGAACGCCGCCATGGCGCCGAGCCCACCGATCAGGGCCACGCCGAACGCCGACATCGGCAGCGCGAACACGGCGCCCACCAGACCGGTCAGCAGTCCCAGGCCCAGCACCTTGGCGCGCCGCCCGCCCTCGTCGCCCGCCTTGATGGCCTCGGCGGCGGCGAGCCCCGGCGGCCACGGGTTCGCCGCCGGGAAGGCCGGGGTGTCGAACATGCGGTAGAGCAGCCAGGCGTCGACGAGCATCGCGGCGGAGACCCCGATGAGCATCGGGACGATCATGTCGTCCATCCCGAAGAGGAACGGGATGCCGATCGGCAGGAACAGGCTGTTGGCCGCGCCGAACGTGGCCGAGGAGATGCTGGTCTGCGCCAGGTTCTGCGCGTGGACCGAGCGGAAGCCGCGGAACACCACGAACGGCAGCCGGGCCAGCGTCATCGCGGCCAGCGCGCCGATCAGCGAGGTGCTGGGGGTGACCCCGAGCGTGGCGAGCAACTGCACGCCCACGACGGCGCCGAAGACGCTGAGCACCACGGTGAGGATCAGATTGCCGGGGGCCAGGGCGCGCGGGTGGCGCCGTCCGCCGTGCTCGGCGGACGGGGTCCCGGCCTGGGGCGGGGCGTCAGTGGTCATGCTCCTCGGTGCTTCCGTGTGGGGCGGGGGCCGGTGGCGTCGTCGTTTCGGGCCCCGCCGGGTAGTTCTAAAATCTGGAACCATGTCTGAATATTCGGATCTCCAGGATCATGCCTACGGTGAACAGTGCCGTCAAGGCCGCCTCCGGGCTTCTCGCCATGTGGGCAGCCCGGCGGTGCGGACCGGGGCCGGTCGGGGCCGGCGGCCCGGGCCGCTTACGATCGGACGACACGACTCGGGGGACGCCCGGGGGAGGCGGGAGAACGGTGAGCACACTCGCCAACGCGCGCGATGTCCTGAAGCTGATGGCGCGCCTGCAGCGCGATCTGACCGTGACGGACGTGTCGACGGCGCTGGAGCAGCCGAAGAGCTCCGTGTCCCGGACGCTGAGCATGATGGCCGACTACGGCTTCCTCGACCGCGACCCGGTGAGCCGCGCCTACCGCCCCGGCCCCCTCGTCATGGAGGCCTCGTACCATCTGCGCGCCTCGCGCAGCACCGCCTCGCTGCTGGAGGAGGAGCTGGCCCGGCTGGTCGCCGACATCGGATACACCGGATACGTGGACGTGCTCGACGGCGCCGAGTCCCTGGTGCTCCACATGCGCATTGGTACGACGGGCGCCCTCCAGGCGTACACCCCGGCCGGCACCCGGGCCCCCGCCTACGCCAGCTCCATGGGGCGCGCCCTGCTCGCCCGCCTCGACGACGCCCAGGTGCTGCGGCTCGTCGGCGCCCGGCTGGAGCAGAGCACCGGCTCCGCCCCGCGCACCCCCGGCGAGCTGACCGCGTGCCTGGCCCGGGTCCGCGCCGACGGCTGGGACTCCTCGCGCGGCGAGTACGTCCCCGGCGTCGCCGGGATCTCCGCGGCCGTCCTCGACGGCGACACCGGCCAGGTCTTCGGCATCGGGATCGCCCTGCCCGCCCGCGAGGTCCACGACGAGAACGCGGCCCGCTTCGGCCGCGCCGTCCGGGACGCCGCGCTGCGCGTCGGCAAGCGCATCGGCGACCCGTACTGGCTGCGTTACGTGGACACCGGCCCGGCCCGCTGACCGCACCGGCACCGCGTTCCACCCGAGTTCCGGATTGTGGAACCGGATTGCGGTTTCCGGTGATGCGGGCCGATGCCCGTCGCGTTACGGGTGACCGACCGTCATCTCCGCCCCGCCCGGGATAGGTTGCCGGTCATGACCGCACCCGGACAGGAAGCCGCCACCGCCCACGAGGCATGGCCCCCCGCCCCGATCCGCACCGCACGCCTGGTGCTGCGCGCCTCCGAGGCGCGCGACCGCCCCGGGTTCGTGGAGCTGTTCTCCTCGCCCGAGGTGGGCGCGCACACCGGCGGCGCGCAGCCGCGCGAGGCGCTGGAACGCGCGATGCCGGAGGTCCCCGGACGCCGCCCCGGCCTCTTCGTGGCGGCGCGCGACGGTGCGCTGGTCGGCATCGTCACCCTGGACCGGCGCCCCGCCGAACGCCGGGGCCGCGTCCGTCCCGAGGGCGGCGAGACCGAACTCGGCTGTCTGTTCCTGCCGAAGGCGTGGGGGAGCGGCTACGCCACCGAGGCGTGCGCGGCGGCCCTCGGCTGGTGCGCCCGCGCACGGGCCGG
The DNA here is from genome assembly GCF_053597115.1 of Streptomyces sp. NPDC001515. Taxonomy (NCBI): domain Bacteria; kingdom Bacillati; phylum Actinomycetota; class Actinomycetes; order Kitasatosporales; family Streptomycetaceae; genus Streptomyces; species Streptomyces sp. NPDC001515. The sequence goes on along the minus strand of NZ_JBSFHN010000032.1, from coordinate 36,789 downwards.
TGAACCCGTCGTCCTCTCCACCCGGACCGCCAATGCCCCCGCGATGCGCCTCGCGGCGAAGCTCGGGTTCACGGAGGTGGAGCGGTTCGAGGAGTACGGCGCCGAGCAGTGGTTCGGCGTGCGCCGCTGACGGGCGCTCAGCCGGTGCCCGGGGAGCCCTCCGGCGCCCCGGCACCGGCACCGGCAGCGGCAGCGGTCTCGGCCCCGGCGGCGCCGCTCCGTTGCCGCGACGCGTAGGACCGCGCCTTGTTGCGGTTCCCGCAGACCCGCATCGAGCACCAGCGCCGGCTGCGGTTCTTCGACACGTCCCAGAACGCCCAGGCGCAGCTGTGCTCGGCGCACCGCTTGAGGCGCGCCGCGTCCCCCGTGGTGACCAACTGGCTCCAGGCCAGGGCCAGAACGGCCAGCGGGCGGCGCTCCGGGGGCAGATCCGGAACGGGGGCCAGCGTGCCCCGTGCGGTGACCAGCACCGGATGCCGCGCCAGCACCCGGTCCGCCCCGGCGAGCAGTGCCGGATCGGGGACGTCCCCGACGTGTGCGCCCAACTCCTCACGGATGCCCGCGCGCAGGGCCAGATAGTCGCGGTGGTCGGCGGGGGCGAGGGTCACGGACGGGTCGTCCAGCAGACCGCGACCCCCGAGCCAGGCGGACAGTCCCTGAGGAGTGGCGATCTCGTCGCTCGCCTCCTCCACGTCCACCGTGTTGGCGAAGGACTCCACCAGGACGGCCGAGGCCGGCGGTTCAAGCATGGCGTGTCACCTCCCGCGATCGTCCGCCATCCTACCCCCGTTCACCGGCTAACCGTTTTACCGGTTGCGCGGAGCCGCCGGCATGCGCCACAGTACGTTCACCGCCTAAGCCGTTAGGCGGTTAAAGGTGGGGAGGCGGCAGCCGTGAGCACAGGGACGTCCGTACGGTCGGAGAGCGGGGAAGCGGCATCGGACACGGGGGCGGGGGCGCGGTCTCCGGAGGAGACCGGCCGCCGCAACACCGCGGTCCTCGTCGGGTTCACGGCGGCCACCAACCTCGCCGACGGCGTGCTGAAGATGACCCTTCCGCTGCTCGCCGCCCGGCTCACCGGCTCACCGGCCCAGGTCACCGCGGTCTCCCTGACGGTGACGCTGCCGTGGCTGCTCGTCGCGCTCCACGTCGGCGTGCTCGTCGACCGCCTCGACCGGCGACGGCTGCTCTGGATCGCCGGCGCGCTGCGGGTGGCGGCCACCGGCTGGCTGCTCGCCACCGCCCTGACCGGCGGCCTCTCCCTGGGCGGGCTCCTCGCCGCCGGGGCGGTGCTGGGGACCGCCGACGTGCTGGCCTCGACCGCCGCCTCCGCCCTGGTGCCCTCGGCCGTGCCGCCCGAGGGACGCGAACGCGCCAACGCCTGGATGGTGGGCGCCGAGACGGTCGGCCAGGAATTCGTGGGCCCCTTCCTCGGCGGGCTCCTGCTCGCCGCCGGAACCGGCCTCGCGCTGGGCCTGGTCGGCATCTCCTACGCCGTCGCCGCCCTCGCCCTGCTCCTCCTGGCCGGCCGCTTCCGGCCCGCCCGCGACATCGCGGACTCCGCGTCGCGGGCGGCCGGCGGCCGGGTCACCGAAGGGCTGCGCTTCCTGTGGCGGGACCGCGTGCTGCGCACCCTGTCCCTGGTCGTCGCCGTGCTCTGCGCGGTCTGGGGTGCCTGGCTGGCACTGATCCCCCTCTACGCCTCCCGGGTCATGGGCCTCGACCCGCGGAGCTACGGCCTCGTCCTCAGCGCGCTCGGCGTCGGCGGACTGGTGGGCGCGCTCACCGTGACGCGGGTGAACCGGCTCCTCGGGGTGCGCCGCGCCATGCTCGCCGATCTCCTGGGGACCACCGCGATGGTGGCGCTCCCCGCGCTCACCACCAGCGTCTGGGCGGTGGCGGCCGGAGCCTTCCTCGGCGGCATGGGCGGCACCCTCTGGTCCGTCAACGCCCGCACCCTCTCCCAGCGCAAGGTCCCCGACGCGATGCAGGGCCGCTACGGCGCGGCTGCCCGTCTCTTCACCTTCGGCGCCATGCCGCTGGGCGCCGCCCTGGTCGGCGTGCTGGCCGAAGTCGGCGGCATGCGCACGGCCTTCGCCGTCTTCGCCCTGGCCACGGCGGTGACCCCGGTGTACTTCCTGCGGAACGTCACCCGTTCCACCTGGGAGGAGAGCGGGGCCGCGCGCTGACCGGCCCCGCCGCACGGCATCGGGCCCCGGTCCCTACGCCTCCGCGACCGCCGCCAGCACCTCCGCCAGGGCCCGGGGCCGGGTGAACATCGGCCAGTGCCCCGAGTCGAGGTCCACATAGGTGACATCGGCGGCACGGGCCAGCTCGGGACTCTCGCCCGCGGCGATCCACTCCTTCGCCTGCGCCGGGGTGAACTCCGGGCAGACCAGGGTCACCGGCACGGCCAGCCGGCGCTCGTCCGTCAGCCGCACCGCGCCCCGGGCGACGCCCTCGGGGACGGGGATCGCGACCGCCTCGAATGCCTTCCTCGCGGGCAGGTCCAGATCGGCCGCGTCCGGGCCCTCGAACGGCTCCCATCCCGGGAATGCCAGCTCCCCGTCCCTGATCGGCAGGAAATCGGCGTACGCCCGCCCGTCCTGCGCGGGGAAGCCGCCGATCAGCGCGGTCCCCGCGACCTTCCCCGGCCGTGCGTCGGCGGCCAGCCAGGCCAGCGTCGCCGCCGCGGAATGCCCCACCACCAGCGGCCGCCCGGGGGAGGCGTCCACGGCCGCGACGACGGCCGCCACCTGGTCCTCCAGCGTCGCGGAGGCGGCGCCGTCGCCCTGGCCGGGAAGCGTGAGGGCGACCGGGCGGTGGCCCAGCGCGGTGAGTTCGGGCACGACCTCGTCCCAGGCCGAGCCGTCGAGCCAGAGACCGGCGATGAGCAGCATGTCCACGGTGTCTCCCGGGAGTGAGCGGAGGAAAGGCGGGCTGCCCGCACGCTACCGGCCGGCACCGACAACGCCCCCGGCCACCGGATCCGCCGGACCGGCGCACACCTCCCGGGACCGGCATGAAACATTTCGTCACCTCCGCCGCATCGGTAAGGACGTAAGCGGCCGGCAAGGGAAAAGGGTGGCGGATGAGGCGGTCCCAGGAGGGCGCCTTCCGGGCGTTCGCGGAGGCCCGCATGGGGCATCTCTACCGTTCCGCGTGCCTGTTGACCAGCGGTGACACCCATCTCGCCGAGGACCTGGTGCAGGAGACGCTGGGGCGGATGTACGTGGTGTGGGGCCGGAGCCCCACGCTCGGCAACCCCGCCGCGTACGCGCAGACCGTGCTCGTCCGGGCCTTCCTCGCCCACCGGCGGCGGCGCTCGGCGGGCGAGCGGCCCAGCGAGGCGATACCGGAGGACGCGCGGACGACGGCGTCCGCCGACCCCTCGCTGCGCCTCACACTCCTGGACGCGCTGCGGCAACTGCCGCCGAAGGACCGGGCGGTGGTGGTGCTGCGGTACTGGGAGGACCGGTCCGTCACCGAGACCGCGGACGCCCTCTCCGTCAGCTCCGCGGCCGTACGCACCCGCAGCACCCGGGCACTCGCCCGGCTGCGGACGCTCCTCGGCGGGAGCCTCGCCGATCTCGCCGCACGCTGACCCGCTGGACCGACGAAGACGACAAGGGTGGTTGGACATGTCTGGAACACGCGAGGACCGGGACCCGTTCGAGACGGGGCTCGGCGACGCGCTGCGCCGTACGGGGGAGACCTTCTCCGCCGACGGCCTCCCGCTGGTGGACGGCGGCGTCGCACGCGGCAGGCGCGGGGTGCGGCGGCGCAGGACCGCGGCCGTCACCGGCAGTGTCGTGGCGCTGGCGGTCGTGGGCATCGGCGCCTCGTACACGGCGGGCGCCTTCGGCCACCAGCCGGGCGGCACCGGCGCCCCCGCCGCCGCGCGGCCGGCGGCGAGCCGGGCCGCCTCCGCCGCACCGGCCGGCGCCACCGGGCCGCAGCTCTCGGCCCGGCAGGTCGGTGCCGTCCTGGAGGGGCTGCTGCCGAAGGGGAAGATCACCGAACGCTCCGCACGCGGCACCGATGACCCGGCCGGACCGCTGGCCCACCTCGTCCACGACGACGGCCGGGGCAGGGCGGCGATCGGCGTCTCCGTCGGCTCCGTCGACCCGACCGGCAGCGAGGCCGGGGAACAGCTCGCCTGCCCCGACAAGGTCTACGTCCCGTACGACTCCTGCCGCGAGGAGAAACTCCCCGACGGCTCCCGCCTGATGGTGATGCGCGGCTACGAGTACCCCGACAAGCGGGTGGACACCAAGTGGTGGCACGCCTACCTCGTGACCCGCGACGGCTACACCGTGGACGCCAGCGAGTGGAACGCCCCGGCGGAGAAGGGCGCCGACACCACCCGCGACGATCCCCCGCTCGACGCCGGGCAGTTGAAGGCGCTCGTCACGTCGAAGGCGTGGCGGCCCGTGATGGCGGCCCTCGCGAAGGCGCCCCGCGAACCCGTGCGGCAGCCCCCGGCGCGCGGCCTGGACGGGGCGGCGATCCTCCGCAAGCTCACCGCGCTGCTGCCTCCCTCCGTGAAGGTCGTCTCCCGCGACGGGCAGGACGAGTTCGCCTACGTCGTCGTGGACGACGGCAAGGGCGCCTCCCTCGTCCAGATCAATGTGCAGCCCGGCATGTCCGACGCGGGCGATCTGTTCCTCGCGGATACGGAGGAGCTGCCCGACGGGACGAAGGTCGCCTCCCACCAGGGTCCGGGAGAGAAGGGCGGCGCCGGCGTGCGGATGTGGACCGTCGACACCCTGCGCCCGGACGGCCTGCGGGTGGTGGTCTCCGCCTTCAACTCCGGTGCGCAGAACACCCCGGCCACCCGCGAGGAACCCGCCCTGACGATGGCTCAGCTGCGGGCCGTCGCCACGAGTCCGGCCTGGACGGCGAAGTAGCGCCCGCCGCCCGCTAAACGGTCCCGATCCGCCGCAGGGCGAGGAGGGTCGCGTCATCGGTCCGGTGGGGGCCGTCCAGCCGGGCCACGAGCAGTTCCACGTAGTCCTGGAGTCCGTCCTGACCCGGACCCGGGGGCGCTTCCTCGAAGCACCGGGCCGCCGCTTCGAGGAAGCGCAGCGTGTCCCGGTCGGGATCGGCCGGGCGGCGCTCGGTGAGGCCGTCCGAGTACATCAGGACGATGTCACCGATCTCCAGCGGCGACTCGGTGGCGTCGTAGGACACGCCGGACAGCACGCCCAGCGGGGGCCCGGGGCCTGCGCCGGTCATCGGCAGCAGGGCGACGCGGCCGTCGCGCACGAGGACGGGGCGCGGATGACCGGCGCAGGTCCACCGGAGCAGCGCCTGTTCGGGATGGAAGCGGGCGATGATCGTGGTGGCGGTGGACTCGGAGCCCTCCGCGCACGCCACCTCGTTGAGCCACTGCGTCAGCCGCTCGACCGGCTCCTGCGTGTACGCGAGCCCCGCGAGCGCGTACCGCAGCTTCGCCATCAGCGTGGCCGCCGCGAGCCCGTGGCCCCGGGCGTCGCCCAGGGCGATCAGGAGACGGCCGTCGGGCAGCCTGCGCGCCTTGTACCAGTCCCCGCCGACCCCGGCCTCGCGGGCGTCGGGGCGGTAGACGGCCGCCGCCTCCAGACCGTAGGGGTCCAGTTCGTCCTGGAAATGGGGCAGCACCGCCTCGCGCAGGACGTCCGCGATCTCCGCGACCGCCTCGGCACGCTCGTGCTCCCGACGCGCCTCGCGCTCCGCGCGCCGGGCCGCCTCCCGGCGCCGCAGATCCGCCGTCACATCGACGAGCACGGCCCGCACCGCCCACACCAGGCTCCCCGGGGCGATCCGCACGGGCTCGGCGATCATGCGGAACACCTTCCGGCCGCTGCCGCGCAGGCGCAGCTCGCAGGCGGTGGTCCGTTTGCGGAGGATGACGTCGTACAGCGTCTGGTACAGCGCGGGCAGACTGGCGGGCGTGGCCGCGGCGGCCAGCTCGTACAGCCCCGGCACCGGGGTGCCCCGCGCCAGGCCGAGGACCTGCCGGAAGCCGCGCGAGGGCAGCACCCCGGGGTCCCCGAGGTTCCACTCCGCCCAGCAGCTGCGCACCAGCCGCTGCGCTGCGGCGGCCATCCGGAGGCGGCTGCCCGGCTCCCAGGTCAGCAGGTAGTGGCGGCCGCAGGGGGCGATCCGCGCCTCGCCGTTGCTCCGCACGGGTCCCGTACGGGTGCGCGCGAGCCATTCCACGTCCTGCGGGCCCTGCGGAACGCCCTCGCGGTACGCGGCGGTCAGCATCCGGGGGACCGAGGTGGCGGCCAGGGCCGGATAGCGGGCGAAGAGCCACTGCGCGCCGCCCGGAGGCTCGGCCGGACTCTCGCGTGCCCGTGCCGTTCCGTAGACCTGGGCCTGCGCGTTCCGGCCGATGACCAGCGCGTCCCGCAGCTCCCCGTCCGCGCCGAAGACGGGCTCCAGCAGGAGCGCGGCCATCGGCAGCGCGTCCAGCACCTCCTGGCCCCCGGGAGGCGTCACGAGGACCGCCCCGGGGAGCACACCGGGGTCGCGGTCCTCGTCGTCGTCCTGGTGCAGGGCCGCGTACGCCGTGATCCTCCGCCGTTGTGCGTCCAGCAGCGCACGGATCGCCCGCAGTTCCAGACGGGAGCGCGCGCCGTCCGCCGGAGTGGGGTCGTCCATGGGCATAGCGGGCCCTCTCGGTGCCGTGTGTGAACAGCATCGGGGCGCACGGCGGGTCGCGCCAGCCGGGGGCGGCGCCACCGCACGGACCGGGGCGTGTCACGCGTGCCGGCGTACGGCTCCGCGCCCCCACGCACGCCCCGGCGTGGAAAAGGCGGACCAGCGCATCGCGATGCGCCGTCCTTCGGCGTCTCGATGATCCTAAGAATTAATTCCTCACACAATTATGTGCCGCGGTCGAAAAGGATGGGCGATTTCTCCGTGCCGAGCACGGTTAAAGCGACGGGAGCGGGAAATAAATGATCTGGGCCGATGGGGGTAGAGGCATCGGTTCACGCCACGGCCGAATTCCGTCGGGGCCGGGTGTCTGACATCTTTCCGTGCGGATCCGGGGTGGCCCCCCGGGTGCGCCGATGCGCCAAAGGCTGCGATGACCTGCCCTGATGCGGCGTATCGATCCTTCTTTCGGTTACCGTCTCCTGTGGGGGTCACGGATGGGCGAGCGTGAGCGTGGAGCCGATGGCGCAATTCATTCGGCAGACCATTCGGATGTGCGTCGGAGTGCGGCCGGTAATTCACCGGCCCGTTTCCTCCGTGCGTTCTCCTATCCCTTTCTGCTCCTCGCGGTCGTTCTCGTGGGGGTGTTCGCGGTACGGGAGCGATGGGACCCGGCCCGGGTCAGCCCGCTTTTCCTGATCGGGGTCATCTCCTATCTCGTCCTGCTGGAACGGCTGATTCCGTACGACCGGACCTGGCACCCGGCCACGGCGGAATGGCGCCTCTACGGCATCTACTTCCTGCTCACCATGGCCGGAAGCGGACTGGCGCAACTGCTCGTGTCGCTGGCCGTCGGCCTCATCTCGCCGGCGGAGCCGACCCACCATCTGGGGGTCGAGATCCCGGGCGCGCTCCTCACCGGATCGCTCGCCAGCTATCTGGTGCACCGGCTGGGCCACCGCAACCCCCTGCTCTGGCGGCTGCACGGCGTGCACCACGTGCCGGAGAAGGTCAACGTCGCCAACAACGGCGTCAACCACGTCCTGGACATCGTCCTGGCCCAGGGCCTGGTCCAACTGGCCCTGGCCCTCGCCGGATTCTCCCGGCCGGCCGTGCTGGTGACCGGACTCTTCGTCGCCGCCCAGGGCTACTTCGTCCACGCCAACATCGACGTCCGCATCGGCCCCCTCAACCATCTGCTGGCCAGCCCCGAGCAGCACCGGCTGCACCACAGCACCGATCTGGCCGAGGCCGGGCACTACGGCTCCGACCTGTCGTGCTGGGACCACCTCTTCGGCAGCTTCACCTGGCGACCGGGCCGGGAACCCGCCGCCGTGGGCCTCCGGGACCCCGCCGCCTTCCCCGGCACCGGCGAGATCCTGGCCGCCCTCCTGCACCCCTGGCGACGCGGAGCCGCGCCGGGCCGCCGGCCCTGACCGGCAGGTCACCCGCCGACGACCGCACCGCCCCCGACGTTCCACCACCCTGTGAGGAGTTCGACATGTCCGACGCCGAGAACCGGACCTTACGGTCCAAGGTGGCCATCGTCGGGATGGGCTGCCGCCTGCCCGGCGGTGCCTCGGACCACCGCGCGTTCTGGCGGAACCTGGTGACCGGCAAGGACTGCGTCACGCCGACCCCGCCCGACCGCTACGACGCGGCGACCCTCGGCAGCCGGTACCGCGACAAACCCGGACGCCTCGTGGGCGGTCGCGGCGGATACATCGACGGCTTCGACGCGTTCGACCCCGCGTTCTTCGGCATCAGCCCCCGCGAGGCCCACCACATGGACCCGCAGCAGCGCAAACTGCTCGAAGTGGCCTGGGAGGCCCTGGAGGACGGCGGCCAGCGGCCCGACGCGCTCGCGGGCACCAACGTCGGCGTCTACGTCGGGGCGTTCACCCTGGACTACAAGATCCTCCAGTTCGCCGACCTGGACTTCACCACCCTGGCCGCCCACACCGCGACCGGCACCATGATGACGATGGTGTCGAACCGCATCTCGTACTGCTTCGACTTCCGCGGCCCCAGCCTCTCCGTCGACACCGCGTGCAGCTCCTCCCTGGTCGCCGTCCATCTGGCCTGCCAGGCGCTGGACAGCGGCGAGACCGATCTCGCGCTGGCCGGCGGCGTCCTGCTCCACATGGCCCCGCAGTACACCATCGCGGAGACCAAGGGCGGGTTCCTCTCGCCCGGGGGCCGCTCGCGCACCTTCGACGCCACCGCCGACGGCTACGTACGCGCCGAGGGCGTCGGCCTGGTCGCGCTGAAGCGCCTGGACGACGCCGTACGAGACGGGGACCGGATCCACGCGGTGATCCTCGGCAGCGGCGTCAACCAGGACGGCCGCACCCCGGGCATCACCGTGCCCAGCCCCGACGCCCAGGTCGACCTGATCCGCCGGGTCTGCGCCGAGGCGGGCATCACCCCCGGAGACCTCCAGTACATGGAGGCGCACGGCACCTCCACCCCGGTCGGCGACCCGATCGAGGCCAACGCCCTGGCCCGCGCCCTGGCCGTGGGACGGGCCCCGGGCGCCCGCGCCTACGTCGGCTCGGTCAAGGCGAACATCGGCCACACCGAATCCGCCGCCGGGATCGCCGGCCTGATCAAGACCGTGCTGAGCCTCGAACACCGGGTGATCCCGCCCCACATCAACCTGGAGACCCTCAACCCCGCCATCGACGCGGCGGCCCTCCCGTACGAGATCCCGACCCGGGCCACCGACTGGCCCGACCACGAAGGACCCGCCCGCGCGGGGGTGAACTCCTTCGGCTTCGGCGGCACCAACGCCCACGTCGTGCTGGAGGAGGCCCCGCCGGCCCCGCGCTCCGCCCCGCCCGCCCGCAGACCGTGGAGCATCCTGCCGCTCAGCGCCCGCCACCCCGACGCCCTGACGGAAGCCGCCGCCGGGATCCGGGGCGAACTGGCCGGCGACAACGGCCCGGCCCCCTCCCTCGACGACCTCGGCCACACCCTGGCCCACCGCCGCCAGCACCTGCCCGAGCGGCTGTCCGTCGTCTACTCCTCGGCCGCCTCCCTCGACGAGGCGCTCGCCGCCCACGGACGCGGCGAACCGCACCCGCGCGTCGTGCGGGGCCGCGCCCGGGGGAGCGCCGACCGCACACTCGTCTGGGTCTTCACCGGCATGGGCCCCCAGTGGTGGGGCATGGGCCGCCAACTGTTCGCCGACGAACCGGTCTTCCGCGACACCGTCATCGCCTGCGACCGGGCCGTGCGGGAGTTCGCGGACTGGTCCCTGGTCGAGGAGCTGACCGCCGACGAGTCCGCCTCCCGGATGAGCGGGACATGGCTCGCCCAGCCCGCCAACTTCGCCGTACAGGCGGGCCTGGCCGCGCTCTGGCGGTCGTACGGGGTGCGCCCGGACGCCGTCGTCGGCCACAGCACCGGCGAGATCGCCGCCTTCCACGCCGCGGGCGTCTACTCCCTGCGGGACGCGGTCAGGATCGCGGTCCACCGCAGCCGCCTCCAGCAGACCCTGGCCGGCACCGGCACCATGCTCGCCGTCGGCCTGGCCGAGGACGAGGCGGAGCGCCGCGTCCGCCCCTACCGCGACCGGGTCTCCGTCGCCGCTGTCAACAGCCCCACCGCGATCACCCTGGCCGGAGACGAGGCGGCGCTCATCCGGCTGGCCGAGGAACTGCGCGACGAACAGCGGTTCGTGAAGTTCCTCAGTGTCGAAGTGCCCTACCACAGCGTCGGCATGGAACGCATCAAGGACGAACTCCTGCGCTCCCTGGCCCCGTTGGAACCACGCCGGGCCGACGTCCCGCTCTATCTGACCGGTACGGAGGGAACCGCGCGCGGCGAGGAACTGGACGCCGCCTACTGGTGGCGGAACGTCCGCGACCGGGTCCGCTTCCGCTCCGCGGTCGACCGGCTCGCCGCCGACGGCCACCGGCTGTTCCTGGAGATCGGCCCCCACCCCGTCCTCGGCCACGCGATCCGCGAATGCCTCGACGCCACCGGCGCCACCGCCACCACCCTGCCCTCCATCCGCCGGGGGGAGGACGAGAGCGAACGCTTCGCCGCCTCCCTCGGCGCGCTCCACACCCTGGGCGTCCCCGTCGACTGGTCGGTGCTCCAGCCCGCCGGCCGGCCCGTCACCCTGCCCCGCCACCCCTTCCGGCGCGACCGCTACTGGACCGAGCCCGCCAACGTCGCCCGGGTCCGCCTCGGCCACCGCGACCACGCCCTCCTCGGCCGCCGCACCGACGCGGCGGAACCCACCTGGCAGGCCCGCCTGGACACCGAGGACCTTCCCTACCTCGCCGACCACCGCATCCAGGACACCGTCGTCTTCCCCGCCGCCGGCTACATCGAGATGGCCTCGCAGGCCGTCCTGCGGCTCACCGGCGGCACCACCGCCGTCCTCGCCGGCATCGAACTGCGCAAGGCCCTCTTCCTGCCCGACGGCGAGGACCGCACCATCGAGGTGGCGCTCTCCCCGGAGAACGCCACCTTCACCATCGCCTCGCCCACCGGACCCGACGGCGAGCGGACCGTGCACGCCGCCGGCACCGTCCGCACCGGACAGCGCCGCCGCACCACCCCGCCCCTCGACGCCGACGCGATCCGGGCCCGCACCCGGCGCCGCCTGAAGGGCCCCGACTGCTACACGGCCCTGGCCGCCCTCGGCTACCACTACGGACCCGCCTTCCGGGCCATCGAGGAGGTGTGGATCGGCGACGGAGAGGCCCTGGCCCGGATCCGCCCACCGCGCGCGCTCGGCGGCGACGCCGGGGACCACCACCTCCACCCCGTGCTGCTCGACGCCTGCTTCCAGACCCTGCTGACCCCGCTCGTCCTCGAAGACCCCGCCCCGGGCACCGGGATCAGGCTGCCGCTCTCGGTGGAGGAGATCGCCCTCGAACCCATCGGGGACCAGCCGTTCTGGGCGCATGCCACGCTGCTCCCCGCCGACGCGGACACCACCCTCGGCACCCTCGCCCTGTACGGCGACGACGGCACCCCGCTGGGCCGCGTGGAGGGATTCCGCGCCGCCGACGTGGAGAAGGCCGCCACCGCCGTCGCCCGCACCACCATCGACTCCTGGCTCGTCGAACCCGTCTGGACCGGCTGCCCGCCCCTGCCCACCGCCCGTCCCGAGCCCGCCGGACCCGGCACCGAACGGAACGGACCGCCCGCACCGGACGCCGCCCCGCACGCGCCCGCACCGGACCACGGCTGGCTGCTCCTCGCGGACGGCGGGGGCGTCGCGGACGCCTTCGCCTCCCTCGCCGCCGCCCGGGGCGAACGCTGCCGCACCGTACGCCGGGGCCCGGCCTACACCGCCTCCGCCGACGGCTCCGCCTACACCGTCGACCCCGCGTCCGACCGCGATCTGCGCCGCCTCCTCGCGGACCTCGACCGCGAGGGCGCCCCCTTCCGGGGCACCGTCCTCCACCTGTGGAACCTCGACGCCCCCGCCCTCGCCACCTGCGACGGGACCGCCCTGCGCGACCACACCGGAGCCGGCGCCTACTCCCTGATCGTCCTCGCCCGCCTGCTGGCCGCCCGGGGCGACGGGGGCCGGCTGCACATCGTCACCCGGGGCGCCCAGCCCGCCCTGCCCGGCGAGGCACCCGAACCCCTCGGGGCTCCCGCCTGGGGCATCGGCCGCGTCCTGCGGCACCAGGAGCTGATCGGCCACCCCGGCAAGCTCATCGACCTCGACCCCCGGCGCAGCCCGGGCCCGGACGGCGACCGGGCCGACGCCGAGGCACTCCTGGCCGAGGCCCTGAGCGACGACGAGACGGAGATCGCCCTGCGCGACGGCGGCCGCCTCACCGGCCGGCTGCGCCCAGCCGAGGGCCTGACCCGTCCGCTGCCGCCCCTGCTGCGGGCCGACGGCAGCTATCTGGTCACCGGCGCGTTCGGCGCGCTCGGCCGGCTGCTCTGCCGCACCCTCGTCCGCCGGGGGGCCCGCAGACTCGTCCTCGTCGGCCGCACCCCCGTACCGCCCCGGGACACCTGGGCCGGACTCGACCCCGCCACCCCCGAGGGCCGGGCCACGGGCCTGCTGCGCGAACTGGAGGCGCTGGGCGCCCAGCCCGTCCTCGCGACCCTCGACATCACCGACGAGGACGCCCTGACCGACTGGCTCGACGTCCATCGCGCGAGCGGGGCCCCGCCGGTCCGCGGGGTGTTCCACCTGGCCGGACAGGTCCGCGACACCCTCGTCGCCGATCTCGACCGGGCCGCCTTCGACGCCGTCCACGACCCCAAGACCGTCGGCGCCCACCTCCTGCACCGGCATCTGAGGGACGAACCCCTCGAACACTTCGTGCTGTTCGCCTCGATCGCCTCCCTGCTCACCACGGCCGGCCAGACCAACTACGCCGCGGGGAACGCCTTCCTGGACGCCCTCGCGCACCACCGCCGCGCCGAGGGGCTGCCCGCCCTCAGCCTCGACTGGGGCCCCTGGGCCACCGGAATGATCGAGGAACTCGGCCTGGTCGACCACTATCTGCACAGCCGGGGCATGAGTTCCCTGTCCCCGGAGGCCGGCATGGCCGTCCTGGAACGCGTCATCGGCCAGGACCACGCCCAGCTCGTCGTCGCCACCGTCGTCGACTGGCCCGTCTTCCTCGCCTGGTACCCGTCCCCGCCCCCGCTGGTCGCCGATCTCGTGGCGGCCGCCGCCCCGCCCCGCGACGCCGGCGGTGGTCACGGCTTCCTCGACACCTTCCGCGCGGCCGGGCCCGAAGCCCGCCGGACCCTGGTCACCGAACGGTTCGCCGCGCTCGCCGCCACCGTCCTGCGCACCGCCCCCGACCGCGTCGACCCCGGCACCGACCTCGGCGCCCTCGGCCTCGACTCCCTCCTCGCCATGGAGCTGCGGGCCCGCATCCACGCCGACCTCGGCGTCGCCCTGCCCGTGGTCGCCCTGCTCAGCGGCACCCCGGCCGGAGAACTCGCCGGCCAGCTCCACGACGGCCTCACCGCCCTCGCCTCGGCCGACGACACCGACGGGACGGGCACGGCCGTCGCCCTCCACGAGGACGAGCGCAGCTACCCGCTGACGCAGAACCAGAAGGCGCTCTGGTTCCTCAAGCACCTCAACCCCGACGGGTACGCCTACAACATCGGCGGGGCCGTCGAGGTCCACGCCGCCCTCGAACCGGACCTGATGTTCGAGGCGGTCCGCCGGCTCATCGCCCGCCACCCGGCCCTGCGCACCAACTTCCTCATGGTGGACGGGCAGGCCGTGCAGCAGGTCTCCGAGGAAGCCCCGGCCGACCTCGCCCTCTTCGACGTCCAGGGCGAGGACTGGGAGTCCATCCACGCGACGATCGTCCAGGAGTACCGCAAGCCCTACGACCTCGCCCACGACCCCCTGGTCCGCTTCCGCCTCTTCAAGCGGGGCCCGGACCGCTGGATCATCATGAAGGCCGTCCACCACATCGTCTCCGACGCCATCTCCACGTTCACCTTCATCGAGGAACTCCTCGCGGTGTACGAGGCGCTCCGCCGTGGCCAGGAGCCCGAACTGCCGCCGGTGAAGGCCCGCTACCTCGACTTCCTCAACCAGCAGAACGCCTTCCTGGCCGGGCCGGAGGCGGCCGGCATGCTCGCCTACTGGCGCTCGCACCTGCCGGCCGAGGTCCCGCTCCTGGACCTGCCCGTCGACCGGCCCCGCCCGGCCGTCCAGACCCACAACGGGGCCTCGGAGTTCTTCGTCCTCGACGAAGCGCTCAGCGCCCGCGTCCACGCCCTGGCCCAGACCCACGGCGTCACCCCGTTCATGGTGCTGCTCAGCGCCTACTACCTCCTGCTGCACCGCTACTCCGGGCAGGACCACCTCGTCGTCGGCAGCCCGGTCACCGGCCGCACCCGGCAGGACTTCGCCTCCGTCTACGGCTACTTCGTCAACCCGCTCCCGCTCCACGCCGACCTGACCGGTGACCCGACCGTGGCCGCCCTGCTGCGGCAGGTCCGCGAGACCGTGCTCGGCGGTCTGGACAACCAGGAGTACCCCTTCGTCCTCCTCGTCGAGGAACTGGGCCTCCAGCACGACCCCAGCCGCTCCGCCGTCTTCCAGGCGATGTTCATCCTGCTGACCCACAAGGTGGCGTCCGAACAGTACGGATACCGCCTGGAGTACATCGAACTGCCCGAGGAGGAGGGTCAGTTCGACATCACCCTCTCCGCCTACGAGGACGAGGCGGAGGGCCGCTTCCACTGCGTGTTCAAGTACAACACCGACCTCTTCCTCCCCGAGACGCTGCGCCGCATGGCCGGCCACTACGTCCGCATCCTGGACGGGATGACCCGTGCGCCGGGCGAACGGCCCGTTTCCCGGCTGGAGATGCTCGGCGACCGGGAGCGGGAGCGCATCCTGGACGAGTGGAGCCGCCCGGCCCTGCCGCTCACCGCACCGGCCGGGGACGCGGACGTCGTACCGGTGCAGGAGCTGATCGCACGCAGGGCCGCCGAACGCCCCGACGCCGTGGCCGTGACCTTCCCCTCACCGGGCGGCGCACCGCGCCTGCTGACCTACGCGGAACTGCTGCGCCGGGCCGACGAGACCGCCGCACGGCTGCGCTCGCTCGGCGTGGGCGAGGGCCGCGTGGTCGTGCTCTGCCTGGACAAGTCGCCCGAGCTGGTCGTCGCCCTGCTCGGCGTGCTCCGGGCGGGTGCCGCCTACCTCCCGGTGCGGCCCGGTCAGCCCGTCGACCGGCTCGCCCACCTCGTATCGGCCACCGGCGCGGCGCTCGTCGTCGTCGCGGACGACGCCGCGCCGGAGCACAAGGGCGCCTGGGCCGTCCCGACACGGACCCTCGCCGAGCTAACCCGCACCGCCCCGCACCCGGACGGGCCGGGGCCCGCGGCCGGCCCCGAGTCGCCCGCGTACGTCATCACCACCTCCGGCTCCACCGGCCGCCCGAAGGCCGTCCGCGTCAGCCACCGCAACCTGGCCTCCGCGTACGAGGCGTGGCGGCTGGAGTACCGGCTGGAGACCGACGTGCGGACGCACCTCCAAATGGCCGACCCGTCCTTCGACGTGTTCACCGGCGACCTGGTCCGCGCCCTGTGCTCGGGCGGCACCCTGGTCCTGGCCGACCGCGACCTCCTCTTCGACACCACCCGCCTCTACCGCACCATGCGTCAGGAACGTGTGGACTGCGCGGAGTTCGTCCCCGCCGTCGTGCGCGGCCTGATGGACCACTGCGCGCGCGAGGGGCTGCGACTGGACTTCCTGCGGCTGCTGGTGGTCGGCTCGGACGCCTGGAGCGTGGGGGAGTACCGCCGGCTGGCCGGACTGTGCGGCCCCGGCACCCGGCTCGTCAACTCCTACGGCCTCACCGAGGCCACCATCGACAGCGCCTGCTTCGAAGGGCCCGTCGACGACCTGGAGGACGGCGCCATGGTCCCCATCGGCCGCCCCCTGCCCCACAGCACCCTCCACGTCCTCGACACCCACGGCGAACCGGTCCCGCCCGGCGTCCCCGGCGAACTCTGGATCGGCGGCCCCGGCGTCGCCCTCGGCTACGCCGGAGACCCCGGGCAGACCGACGCGCGCTTCGTCACCCGCACCCTCGGCCGAGGCCCCGGCGCCCGCCCCGAACGCCTCTACCGCACCGGAGACATCGCCCGCTGGGACGCCCGGGGCCGGGTCCATCTGCTCGGCCGCACCGACGGCCAGGTGAAACTGCGCGGCCACCGCATCGAGACCGGCGAGATCGAGGCCCACCTCGCCCAGTGGCCCGCGCTCGTCCGGGCCGTCGTCACCGTACGCACCGACACCGGGGGAGACCCGGCGCTCTGCGCGTACTGCGTGACCGCCCCCGGCGCCACCCTGGACGTCCGGGGCCTGCGCCGCCATCTCGCCCGCTCCCTGCCCTCCTACATGATCCCGTCCCACTACACCGAACTGCCCGCCCTGCCGCTGACGGCCAACGGCAAGGTCGACACGGCCGCGCTGCCCGCCCCCCGGGCCGCAACGGGCGACCGGCCCCACGCGGAGCCGGTGACTCTGTACGAGATCGGCGTCGCCCGGCACTGGAAGGCCCTCCTGGGACGCGAGAGGGTCGGCCTGGAGGACGACTTCTTCGAACTCGGCGGCAGCTCGATCAAGCTCATCGAACTCCTCCACCACCTGCGCACCGAATTCGGCGTCGGCGTCCCCGTCAGCAGGCTCTACCAGGTCACCACCCTGCACGGCATGGCCGCCACCATAGAGGACGTGCTGCACGGCACGGACACCGACGACCTGCCCTTCCTCACCTTCAACGCCGGACAGGGCCCCGCCCTGTTCTGCTTCCCGCCCGCCGGCGGCCACGGCCTCGTCTACCGGGGCCTGGCCGCCCACCTCCCCGACCACACCGTCATCGGCTTCAACTACCTCCCCGGGGACGACAAGACGGCCCGCTACGCCGACCTCGTCGAGGCCGCCCAGGGGCCCGAGGACCCCTGCCTCCTCCTGGGCTACTCCCTCGGCGGCAACCTGGCCTTCGAGACCGCCAAGGAACTGGAGCGCCGGGGCCGCCGCGTCGCCCACGTCGTCATCCTCGACTCCCGCCGCATCCTCACCCCCTACGAACCGGACGCCACCGGCATCGCCGTCTTCGAACGCGAACTCGCCGAGCACCTGCGCAAACACACCGGCTCCGAGGCCGTCGCCCGCGAGACCCTCGCCCACGCCGCCGAGTACCTCGCCTTCTGCGGACGGACCCCCAACACCGGCACGGTCGCCGCGACCGTCAGCGTGATCACCGACGAGGACAAGGCCGCCCTCTACGCCGCCGGGGAACAGGGCACCTGGCACGGCAGCTCCACCACCGGCACCGCCGTCCTGCGCGGCTCCGGCAGCCACGCCGACCTGCTCGACGCCAAGCACCTGCCCCGCAACGCCGCACTCGTGCGGTCCGCCCTGACGGGAGAACCGGCCCATGGCGGATGAGTACCCGGACGACTGGACCAGCAGGCGGCGCGCCCCCGGCACCCCGCCCCGCGTCATCGTCGTCGGCGCGGGCGTGGCCGGCCTCTCCACCGGCTGCTACGCCCAGATGAGCGGGGCCAGAACCCGGGTCTTCGAGAAACACGTCCTGCCCGGCGGGTGCTGCACCGCCTGGTCGCGCGAGGGCTACCTCTTCGACTACTGCATCGAATGGCTCATCGGCACCGCCCCGGGCAACGACGCCCACCGCGTGTGGCGCGAACTCGGCGCCCTGGACGGCAAGTCGGTCACCAACTTCGAGCTGTTCAACAAGGTCGAGGACGCGGACGGACGGTCCGTCACCTTCTACAACGACCCCGACCGGCTGGAGGCGCACCTCCTGGAGCTCTCGCCCGCCGACGCCCCCCACATCCGGGCGTTCACCCGGGACCTGCGGCGCTTCCTGCGCATCGAGCTGTACCCGTTCCTGACCGCGCCCGCCCTGCGCACCGTGGGGGAGAGGGCCCGCACCCTGCGCACGGTGCTCCCCGCCTTCCGGCTGTTCTGGCGGACCGCCGCCACCCCCATGCACGTCTTCGCCGACCGGTTCCAGGACCCGCTGCTGCGCGCGGCGTTCCGCAACATCTTCTTCCAGGACCCGGAGGGCTTCCCGCTGCTGCCGTACCTCTTCAACATGGCGGCCGCCCACCACGGCAACGCCGGCTTCCCGCAGGGGGGTTCGCTGGGCCTGGCCCGTTCCGTCGAGGAGCGGTACCGCCGACTGGGCGGCACGGTCACCTACCGGGCCCGCGCCGAACGGATCCTGGTCGAGAACGACCGGGCGGTCGGCGTCGAACTGCGCAACGGGCGGCGGTACTTCGCCGAGCACGTGGTCTCCGCCTGCGACGGGCACACCACCGTCTACGACCTGCTCGGGGGCCGGTACACCGGACCCCGCATCGACAGGCTCTACACCGACCTGCTGCACCGCCCCGGCACGCTCTTCCCCGCCGTCGTCTCCGCCTTCGTCGGACTGCGCGGCGACGTGGAGCCGGACGAGGCGCACAGCACCACCCATCTCCTCGGCCCGCACGACGCGGGCCGGCTGCCCGGCGCGCTCCAGGACAGCCTCGTCGTGCAGGCCCGCTCCCGCTACTCCGGAGGCTTCGCCCCACCGGGCCACTCCGTCCTGCACTGCACCTACTTCAGCGACTACACCTCGTGGAAGGAGCTGCGGACCGAGAGCCGCGCGGAGTACCGGCAGCGCAAACGCCAGGTCGCCGACTTCGTCCGGGACTTCCTGGAACGGCGCACGCCCGGCATCGCCGAGCGCATCGACGTCCTGGAGGTCGCCACCCCCGCCACCACCCACCGCTACACCGGCAATCTGCGCGGCTCCATCCTGGCCTGGAAGGCGTTCTCGGACGCCGACGACGTCGCGTCGCGGCTCGTCGGCAGGGACCGCATGCGGCTGCCGGGCCTGAGCAGCTTCTCCATGGCCGGTCAGTGGGCCGGCATGGGCGGACTGATCAGGGCGGCCTCCACCGGACGCTTCGCCGTCCAGTACCTCTGCCGCGAACTCGGCCTGGAGTTCCGGGCCTGGGAGAGCGAGGGGACCGAGCCGTGGCACCCCCGGATGCTGGGACGGCTGCCCCAGCTCGACCGGTGGTCGGCACGCGAGAGCGAGGACTCATGAGCGAGGGAACGGGCCGGTCCCGGCCGGCGGGCCGGGACCGGAAGACGATGATCATCATCGGGGCGGGGCTCGGCGGTCTCTCCACCGGCGTCTACGCCCGGATGAACGGCTACCGCACCCGCATCCTGGAGATGCACGAACTGCCCGGCGGCTGCTGCACCGCCTGGGAGCGCGGCGACTTCACCCTGGACGGGTGCGTCAGCTGGCTGCTCGGCAGCGGCCCCGGCAACGAGATGCACCAGATCTGGCTGGAGCTCGGAGCCCTCCAGGGCAAGGAGATCCGCCACTTCGACGTCTTCAACATCGTGCGCGGCACGGACGGGCGGGCCGTCCACTTCTACTCCGACCCGGACCGGCTCGAAGCCCATCTGATCGCCCTCTCGCCCGCCGACGCCCGGCTGGTGCGGAAGTTCTGCGGCCACCTGCGCAGCTTCCGCAAGGCACTCGCGGTCTACCCCTTCCTCAAACCCGTCGGGCTGATGGGCCGCCGGGAGCGCTGGCGGATGCTCGCCTCGTTCCTGCCCTACGCCAACGCCGTCCGCACCACCATCACCGTCCTGATGAGCGACTTCTCGGCCCGGTTCACGGACCCGCTGCTGAGGGAGGCGTTCAACTACATCCTCTACGAGAAGCACCCGGCCTTCCCGGTCCTCCCGTTCCACTTCCAGCTCGCCTCGCACGCCAACCTGTCCGCGGGCGTCCCCGAGGGCGGCTCCCTCGGCCTCGCCCGTTCGATCGAGGCCCGCTATCTGCGGCTCGGCGGCGAGGTCTCGTACAACACCAAGGTCGAGTCGGTGATCGTCGAGGACGACCGGGCGGCCGGCGTCCGGCTCAGCGACGGCCGTGAACTGCGCGCCGACATCGTCGTCTCGGCCTGCGACGGCTACACGACGGCCATGAAGTTCCTGGGGGGCCGCTACCTCGGAGAGGACTACCACCGGCTCTACACCGAGACCATCCACCGGCCCGGCATGGTCTTCCCCGGCTACTTCACCCTCTTCCTCGGCCTCGACCGTCCCTTCCCCGAGGGCGACCCCTGCACGACGCACCTCATCGACGAGGCCCTGGCCGCCGAACTGACCGGCATCCGCCACCACAGCGTCAACGTCCAGTTCCGCAGCAGCCACTACCCCGAACTCTCCCCGGCGGGCACCACCGTCGTCTACGCCACCTACTTCTGCGACATCGCCCCCTGGCGGGCCCTGGACGAGGGCCCCGAACAGGTCACCCGGGTCCGCGGCGGCAAGGAGCTGCACACCCTGCCCGTACGGCACGGGCGCGGCTACTACGCGGCGAAGCACCGGGCCCGGGAAGCCCTCATCGGCTTCCTGGACCGGCGCCACCCCGGCCTGCGCGACGCGATCGTCGTCCGCGACGTCTCCAGCCCGCTCACCCAGGTCCGCTACACCGCCAACCACGACGGCACCGTCCTCGGCTGGCAGCCCTTCGTCGAGAGCGGCGAGACCCTCGAAGAGCTGATCAAGAAGCACGGCCCCGGCTTCCCCGGCCTGCGCGACTTCTACCAGTCCGGGGTCTGGGCCACCACGGGCGGCCTCATCCGCGCCGCCGCCGCGGGCCGTCACGTCATGCAGTTCGTCTGCCGCGACGACGGCAGACCCTTCACCGCCTCGGTCGACCTCACGGCGCCCCCGCCGACCCACCGCGTCATCCCCGTCCCCGTCCGCCCCGCCGCCCCGCCGGAGAGGAAACCATGAAGACCGAGAAATGGGTGCTCCGCGAACACGTCGAGGGCGTCCCCGACGTGAGCCGCGTCTACGAGAAGGTCGTCGAGCACCTCGACGTCGACCTCGCCCCCGACGAGATGCTGCTGCGCACGCGGTACGTCTCCGTCGACCCCTACCTCCAGGGCATCGCCCTCGACACCCCCATCGGCGGGCACATGGGCGCCGACTCCGTCATGGAGGTGGTGGAGGCCGGACCCGAAGCCGCCCACCGCGTCGGCGACCTCGTCCAGGGCTTCGGCGGCTGGCGCACCCATCTGATCTCCACCGGCGCGCCCGAACCCTGGCGGACCGGCACCTTCCCCATGGTCTTCCCGGCCTACCGCAGGCTCGATCCCGACTGGTACGACGACGCCCTGCCGCTGCCGACCGCCCTCGGCGTGATGGGCGGCCCCGGGATGACGGCCTGGGGGACCCTCACCAAATACATGACGATCAGCCCCGGCGACACCCTCGTCGTCAGCGGGGCCTCCGGCGCCGTCGGCAGCCTCGTCGGCCAGCTCGCCGCGCTCGACGGGGCCCGGGTCGTCGGCACCACCTCCTCCCCGGAGAAGGCCGGGCGCCTCGCCGCGCTGGGCTTCGACGCGGTGATCGTCTACCGGCACGGGGACGACGCGGACAGCGTCCGCGACGCCCTGGAACGGGCCGCCCCCGACGGCGTCGACCGGTACTTCGACAACCTCGGCGGCGCGGTCACCGACGCCGTCTTCCCCCTCCTCAACGTCGGCGCCCAGGTGGCGGTCTGCTGGCAGTGGGCGACCCAGGTGGGCAACGAGCACACCGGCCCCCGCCTCCTGCCGTACCTGATGTTCCCGCGCGCCACCGTCCGCGGCATCTTCTCCCTGGAGTGGTTCACCGAGGAGAACTGGCGCGCCCTGCACACCGATCTCGGCGGCCGGGTCCGGCGCGGCGAGGTCGTCTGCGACCACACCGTCTACCACGGCTTCGACACCATCCCCGCCGCGTACGCCGGCCTCTACACGGACCCGGCCGCGCACCGGGGCAAGGTCCTCGTCGCAGTCTGACCGAGCCGACCCCGGGCGGTCGCGACGGTCACGACCGCCTCGACCGAGTCGACCGCTGCCACCGTCCCCGCCCGCCACGACGCTGCCACCGCCCCCGCCCGCCACGACGATGTCACCGCCCCTGACGGCCACCACGATGACGCCCGCCCCGCCCGCCGCTGTGGTCCCCACCGTCCCGCCCACCCCTGGAGGTACGTTGACCGCCGAGTCCGCGCCCCCCGTAGCGGTGCCCCTGCACCGCCTGCACTTCGAGGCACCGGGCCCGCCCCGTCTCGCCGAACCGGCCGACGGCGCCCCCGTCTGGCTGGTCAGCCGCTACGCAGACGTCCGGCAGGTCCTCTCGGACCCGAGGTTCGGCCGGGAGAAGCTGTTCGCCCCCGACGCCCCGGCCCTCTCCGAGGTCCCCGACCTCGTGAGCAGCCCCGACCTCATGTTCAACCAGGACGGCCCCGCCCATCTGCGGCTGCGCCGCACCCTGCGCCGGGCGTTCACCCCGAGGTCGGTCGCCCGCTGGCGGCCGTGGATCGCGGAGATGGTGGACGACCTCCTCGACCGGCTGGAGACGGTGCCCCGGCCCGCCGACGCGGTCGAGGGGTTCACCCTCCCGCTGCCGGTGGCCGTGATCAGCCGGCTGATGGGGCTCGACGAGCAGGTCTGGGACCGGATGCGGTACTGGGGCGAGCACGCCTTCTCGGACGGCAGCCACGACGGCGAGCGGGTGGAGTCCGCCGTGGAGGAGTTCCGCGCGTTCGGCGCGGACCTGATCGCGCGACGGCGGCGCACCCCTGGTGACGACCTGGTCAGCGGGCTGGTCGCGGCGGCGGACCGGGAAGGGGGCGTGCCGGAGGCCCACCTGGTCACGCTGGTGTGCGGACTGGCCGTGGGCGGCCACGACAGCACCTCGACCATGCTCGGCAACGCGTTGCTGTACCTCCTGGGCGAACGCCGTGAGAGCTGGCCGCGCCTCGGCGCCGACGAGGAGGCGGCCGGCCGCGTCGCGGACCGCATACTCCACCTCGTCCCGCTGGGCGACGAGCGCGGCAGCGCCCGGCACACGGCCACCGACGTCGAGGTCGGCGGGGTGACGATCCCGGCCGGCGCGACCGTGCTCGCCGACTGCGGCCGGGCCAACCGCGACCCGGCGGTCTACCCGCCCGCCACCCTCCACGACCTGTTCGCCCCGTTGGAGGCCCCCACCCTCTCCTTCGGCGCTGGCCCCCACTACTGCCTCGGCGCCTGGCTCGCCCGCTGCGAACTCCACCTCGCCCTGCACCGCCTGGCGGCCCGCTTCCCCGGCCTGCGCCTGACGGCCCCCGCGGATTCCGTCACCTGGCGACTCGGCGCCACCTTCCGCAGCCCCCTGCGGCTGGACGTCGACTGGTAGACCCCGCTCCCCCGCCGGGCCGGCCCACCCCGCCCGTACGCTCTCGGCGCACCGCGTCCCAGGAGCCGCGTATGCCTCCGACGCCCGTGGAAGGGACGTCATCACGGAAGCGATCGGCCCACCGGCGCAGCCGCCAGAGGTCGAAGACCGCGCTCCCGTCGGCCTCGAAGTCCACATCGTCCTCGGTGCCGTCGCCACTGAGGAATCGGCATCCCGCCCCATGAACCGTGGAGGAGTAGGCGCCGATGCGCCCGTCCCGGCCGATCCGGCGCGAGCGGACCGGACCGAGGACATCCGCCCTGCGCTCGAGCGAGTGGATCGCCGCCTTCACGGCCTCATCGATCGCGTTCGGATCGCGGACGTAACCCAGCACGACATCTCGCGCGGCAGCGGCCCGTTCCATACGACGTCCCCCTGAGTCTGTGGCTGCGGGCATTGTTCAGGAAAGCGCGCCGCGCGGGGCGTGACGGGTCAAGGGGTGAGACCCCCTCATCACCTGTACGTCCCACGCTCTGTCGGACCTACTCCTCTCCGCGAGCGCGCAGGTCCGCCCAGCGGCGCATGCGCTCGGCGATCCGGGATTCGTAGCCGTTGCGGGCCGGCCGGTAGTACGTCTCGCGATCCATGCCGTCGGGGAAGTAGTCGGCGCCGGAGAAGCCGTCGGTGCTGTCGGGGTCGTACTGGTAGTCCTTGCCGTAGCCGAGGTCCTTCATCAGCCGGGTCGGGGCGTTGAGGATGTGGGCGGGCGGCATGAGGGAGCCGGTGCGGCGAGCGGCGCGCCGCGCGGCGTCGAAGCCGCGGTAGACGGCGATGGATTTGGGGGCGGTGGCGAGGTAGGCGACGGCCTGGGCGATCGCCAGCTCGCCCTCGGGAGAGCCGAGGCGCTCGTACACGTCCCAGGCGGCAAGGGCCTGCTGAACGGCGGCCGGGTCGGCGGTGCCGATGTCCTCGTTGGCGAAGCGGACCAGGCGGCGGGCGACGAACAGGGGGTCCTCGCCGCCGTCGAGCATGCGGGCGAGCCAGTACAGGGCCGCGTCCGGGTCGGAGCCGCGCATCGACTTGTGCAGCGCGGAGATCAGGTTGTAGTGGCCCTCCTGCGCCTTGTCGTACAACGGGGCACGCTGCTGGATGCGGTGAGCGAGCGCCGCGGTGTCCAGGAGGGGCTCGGTGTCCGGAACGACCTGGAGCTGTTCGGCCATGTTGAGGAGGTAGCGGCCGTCGCCGTCGGCCATGGCGATCAGTGCCCGGCGGGCGTCGTCGTCCAGGGGCAGCCGGTGGCCGATGAGGTCCTCGGCGCGGCCGAGGAGGGTGGACAGGGCGGCTTCGTCGAGGCGTTCGAGGACGAGGACCTGGGTGCGGGAGAGGAGGGCGCCGTTGAGTTCGAAGCTCGGGTTCTCCGTGGTGGCACCGATCAGGGTGATCGTGCCGTCCTCGACGTAGGGCAGGAAGCTGTCCTGCTGGGCGCGGTTGAAGCGGTGGATCTCGTCGACGAACAGCAGCGTGCCCTGGCCGACGGTGCGCCGGCTGCGGGCCGCGGCGAAGACCTTGCGCAGGTCGGCCACGCCGGAGAAGGTGGCCGACACCGGTTCGAAGGCCAGGTTGCCGGCGTGGGCGAGGAGGCGGGCGATGGTGGTCTTCCCGACGCCGGGCGGGCCCCACAGGATGGTGGAGCCGAGGCGCTGCTGGGCGACCATACGGCCCAGCGGGGCGTCCGGGGCCAGGAGGTGGTCCTGTCCGACGACCTCGTCGAGCCGGGTGGGGCGCAGGCGGTCGGCGAGGGGCCGGGCGGGCTCCTCGTCGAAGAGCGGAAGCGTCGGTTCCATGGGTCTCCCGGTTCTCCCGGTTGGCGGCGGGCGAAGTGGGCTGTGTACGGGGGTGTCGGCAGGCGTCGGCGCCCACTGGCGGGCGCGCCGGGGGTGCCTACCGGGGGCGGGGGCGATCGCGTCGTGGCAGCCGTTCGACGACCAGGTCGTAGGAGTCCTCGACCGCGTCGGTGATCAGCCGTTCGGTGATGCCGGGGCCCGGACCGATCGTGATCCAGTGGCGTTTGTCGAGGTAGCGGCCCGGTGTGATCGAGTCGTGGGCGTGCACATGGGCACGGGCGTGCTCGGGTTCGCATGTGACCGTGATGATCTGCTCGTCCGGGTCGTCGGTGACGATGAGGAACACCTTGCCCGCGACTTTGTACACGTCGAGCTGGGGGGTGAAGGGGCGTGAGCGGCTGACGTCGGGCAGGGCGAGGGCCGCCTCGTGGGCGGTGTCCTGGAGCCGGTCGCCGTCCGCGCTCACCGGGACACCCGCGTGTCGCCGGCGGTCCTGTGGGGAGTCATGGGGCTTGTCCTCCTTGACGTGAGGGCCGGCCGCTGCGTCGAAGACCGCGAAGTGGGCGCCCTGCGGTCGCGGCGGCACAGTCCATCCTCGCCCGAAACCGCCGAAAACGGGCGACATGCCGCGGACACATGAGGGTCGATGACGGCCGCTCATTCCGCCGGGGCCATCGGCGGTTCCCGTATGGATTCGGCCGCTCGGCGCCGGGGTGGCTCACGTACGGTCGGACGGACGCGGAGACTCCACGCGGGAGACCCAGGTGGTGAGCAGTTCTTCGAGCGCCGTGGCCTCGGTGGGCGTCAGCAGGCTCAGCAGGTGGCGCTCGTTGTGCATGTGGTCGGTGAATGCCTGGTCGATCAGTGTGCGGCCGGGCGGGGTGAGGGCCACGATCCGGCCGCGCTGGTCGTCGTCGGAACGGCGGCGGGTGACGAGTCCGGCTCGCTCCAGGCGGTCGATCCGCTTCGTCATCGCGCCGGTGGTGACCATGGTGTGCGCGGCGAGTTCTCCGGGCGCGCGCTCGAAGGGTTCACCGGCGCGGCGCAGCGCGCACAGGACGTCGAACTCTCCCTCGCTGAGTCCGTAGCGTTCGTAGACGACGCAGAGTTCCCGGGTGAGGTGGTCGGCCAGGCGGTGCAGCCGGCCGATGACGCCCTGCGGGGAGATGTCGAGGTCGGGCCGCTCGCGGCGCCAGTCGGCCTGGATGCGAGCCACGCGGTCCAGCGGTCGCGGAGTGTCCATGCGCACCACAATACCTTCCGTGGAAGTTATATTACCTTCCATGGAAGGTAATCTGCGGTGGGTGGCGCTCACCGCCGCCGCACCAGTGGCCTGGGGCACGAACTACTACGTCACCCGTGAATTCCTGCCGGCCGACACCCCTCTCTACGGGGCTGCGCTGCGAGCGCTGCCCGCCGGCCTGGTCCTGCTCGGGCTGTGCGGGCGGCGGCCGAGTGGCGTGTGGTGGTGGCGGTCCGCGGTCCTCGGACTGCTCAACGTGAGCGTGTTCTTCGTCCTCGTCTACGCCGCCTCCCAGCTCCTGCCGACGAGCGTCGCCTCCACCGTCATGGCGGTGTCGCCCCTGGCGATGATGCTCATCGCCTGGGTCCTGGTGTCCGAGCGGCCCGGCGCCGCGCACCTGGCCGGGGCCGCGGTCGGGCTCGGCGGGGTCTGCCTCATGCTGCTGACAGGGGGGGGAGGAGCGAGCGTGCCAGGGGTCCTCGCCTCGGCGGGAGCCATGCTCGTCTCGTCCTTCGGCCACATCCTGACCAAACGCTGGAACGACACCGGAACCGACGTGCTCGCGTCGACCGCCTGGCAGCTCACCGCCGGGGGACTCTTCCTGCTGCCGGCCGCCGCGGTCGTCGAGGGCCCGCCACCCGCACTCTCCGCACCGGAACTCCTCGCGTTCGGCTACGTGGCCCTCGTCGCCACCGCCCTGGCCTTCGTCGCCTGGTTCACCGGGCTTCGGCACCTTCCGGCGGGGACCGTGGGCCTGGTCGGACTCCTCAACCCCGTCACGGGTGTCCTGCTCGGCACGGTGATCGCCGGAGAGATGCTGACCGCCCATCAGCTGTGTGGCATCGCGCTCGTTCTGGCCGGAGTCGTCCTGGGACGCTCCGGCCGCCCCCGACGACGCGACGGCACCGGCCTCCGCTTCGCCCCGCCCCCGACCGGCGGCCCGCGTCAACCGCATCGAGCCCTCGTTCGGCCCCGTGCCGTGGGGAACGGTGCCGACCGTGAGGTCGGCCGCAAGCCCGGGGCCGGTCGCGGTGAGGCGTCGTCCGTGGCTCGTGCCTGGCAGAATCGCGTCCATGACCCAAGGAAATACGCCGGTGACACCGCCCGCCCGGACCGAGCCGCTGATCGTCGTGGCGGCGGCGGTCGTCCAGAGCGGGAAGCTCCTCGTGGTCAGTAAGAAGGCGGCTCCCGAGATCTTCTACCTTCCCGGCGGGAAGCCCGACGCGGGCGAGGAACCCCTGGGGACGCTGGTGCGGGAATGCGAGGAGGAACTCGGCGTCCGGCCCGTGGAGCCGCGCTTGCTCACCGACGTCGAGTCCGTCGCGGCCCTGGAGGGCGTCCCTCTGGCGATGACCGTCTTCGAGTCGCGCCTCAGTGGCACCCCGGTCCCCGCCGCCGAACTCGCACACCTGCGGTGGGTGTCGGGTCACGAGGAGGACATCCGGATCGCTCCGGCGGTACGGGACCACGTCCTGCCACTGCTGCGGAGGAAGGGCCTGCTGGCGGCGTAGAACGGCTATGCGGCTGCCCTCCCCGCGAAGCCCTGCGCGGCGGCAGCCGGCCCCGCGGAGGGTGCTCCGTCATGTCACGGCCGCGGTCCCATTCCGGTGAAGAGGGCATCGAGAATCCGGTCGATGTAGGCGTGAGTCAGTGGCTCCTGCGTGATGAGCAGGCGGAAGTACAGCGGACCGGAGAGCATGGCCATCGCCAGGTCGAGGTCGAAGTCGGGTGCCAGTTGGCCCTGGCGCCGAGCCGTTTCCAGGCGGGCGACGGTCCTGTCGGCCTGCGGGGCGATGAAGCGTTCCTTGAGTGCGGCGGCTACGCCGGGATCGTGCTGGGCCTCGCTGACCAACGCCTGGAAGAGGGAGCGGAGCGGGGCGGTCGCCAGGAGATCGACGGTCGCGTAGATCTGGGTCCGCAGGTCCGCCGCGATGTCGCCCGTGTCGGGGTAGTCCAGGTCCGACTGGCTGAGTGAGAGCGCAGAGTCGAGCAGCAGGGCGCCCTTGGAGGACCACCGGCGGTAGATGGTGTGCTTGCCGACACCGGCCCGCGCGGCGATCGCTTCGATGCTGAGCTTGGCGTAGCCGAGTTCCTGCCCCAGGTCCAAGGTGGTGCGCATGATGGCCTGGGTGAGGTCGGGGCCGCTTCGACGGGCGTTGGTCATGCCCATCACCATAGCGGCACGGCACGTGCCGTGCTTGACAGTCCTCCGCCCTCGCGGCACGCTCTCCCCACAACGGCACGGTACGTGCCGTGCCGAAGGTGAAGGGTGGGTGTGTGGACACTGATGTGATCATCGTGGGTGCGGGACCGACGGGCCTGATGCTCGCCGGCGAACTGCGCCTCGCGGGCGTGCGGTCCCTGCTCCTGGAGCGGCAGCCCCAACGGCGCGAGACCCCGCGGGCGAACGGCCTGGGCGGGCAGATCCTGGAACTGCTGCACTTCCGGGGCATGCTGACCGAACTCCATGCGGCAGCCACCGACCCCCACCCCGCTCCGCGGTTTCCGTTCGGAAACGTGCACCTGGACCTCGGCGGGCTGGTCGATCCGCCGATGCGGGCCGTCCAGATACCCCAGCCCTCTCTGGAGCGGCTGCTGGAGGAACGCGCTCTGCGTCTGGGCGTCGTCATCCGTCGCGGCCACGAGCTCACCGGGTTGGACCAGGACCGGGACGGTGTGTCCGCCGACGTGCGGGGCCCGGACGGGCCGTATCGGGTGCGCGCCCGGTACCTGATCGGTTGCGACGGCTCGCGCAGCGGCGTACGCGACATGGCGGGCATCCGCTTTCCCGGGACCACCTGTCCCGAGGTCAACCGGCTTGCCCAGGTCACCCCGGCCGAGGGAGCGGCGCGCTGCGACAACGGTGACCTCGATGTGCCGGAACTGGGCAGACTGCGTCCGGGGTTCACGCGGAACGGTCACGGCGTGCTCGGGTTCGGCTGGCTCACCTCCGAGGTGATGCTGATCTCCACGACGGAGGACGAGGGCACCACCTACGAGGACGACACGCCCATGACCCTGGCCGAACTCCAGGACAGCGTGCGCCGGGTGCTGGGCGTGGCTCTTCCCCTGGGGAAACCGCTGCGCCTGTCGCGGTACCAGTTCCAGGACCGGCACGCCGACCGGTACCGGGAGGGCCGCGTCCTGCTGGCGGGCGACGCCGCCCACCAGTTCCCCGCGACCGGCGTCGCGCTCAACGCCGGTATGACCGACGCGGTCAACCTCGCCTGGAAGCTGGCCGCCGAGGTTCACGCCTGGGCACCACCCGGACTGCTGGACACCTATCACGCGGAGCGCCACGCCGCGGGAGCCCGGACCCTGCTGCACACCCGCGCCCAGATGGCCCTGCGGCGCGGTCACGACGCCGCCGCAGACGCACTCCGCGTCGTCTTCCGGGAACTGCTCGGCGACGAGGCACCCCTGCGCCGTATGGGAGCCATGGTCGCCGGGGCCGACATCCGATACCCGCTGTCGGAGGGCCCTACGCACGCACTGACCGGCACCTTCGCACCCGATCTCGCCCTGGAGACCGACCGGGGCACCACCAGAGTCGGCGCACTCATGCACTCCGCACGCCCCCTGCTCCTCGACCTCGCGGACCGCCGTGAGCTTCGGGAAGCCGCCACGGGATGGGCCCACCGCGTCGACATCCGGACGGCCGGAACCGACGACCGGCCGGCCGACGCCCTCCTGATCCGTCCGGACGCCCGCGTCGCCTGGGCCGCACCGGTCGGCGCGCCCGCCGACGTTCTTCTGCCGGCGCTGCGGCAGTCCCTCTCCACCTGGTTCGGGCGTCCCCGGGCCGAACACGACCGACCCCACCGGCCTGCCACGGGCCACGTACGACCGCTCGCACACGATGAGGATGTCCGCCATGCACGTACCCGCTGATCCCACCGTCCTGCACCCCATGCCCGACCAGCCGAGGGTGGTGCTGCTCAAGCCGCTGGTCACCTCCCCGCTGATCGAGGTGGGGGAGTACTCGTACTACGACGACCCCGACGACGCCACCGCGTTCGAGACGCGCAACGTTCTCCACCACTACGGACCCGAGAAGCTGGTCATCGGCAAGTTCTGCGCACTCGGCACGGGGGTGCGGTTCCTCATGAACGGGGCCAACCACCGCATGGACGGGCCCTCCACGTTCCCGTTCCCCACCATGGGCGGTTCCTGGTCCGCGCACGTCGACCTGCTCACCGGGCTGCCCAGCCGTGGGGACACCGTCGTCGGCAACGACGTCTGGTTCGGCCACGGCACGACCGTCATGCCCGGCGTGCGCATCGGCCACGGGGCGATCATCGGCGCCGGATCCGTCGTCACCCGGGACGTGCCCGACTACGGCATCGTCGGCGGAAACCCGGCCCGGCTCATCCGCACCCGCTACAGCGCGGAGGACGTCGCGCAGCTCCTCGAACTGGCCTGGTGGGACTGGCCCCCGGAGCACATCGGCCGGCACGTACGGACCCTCATGTCCGGCAGCGTCG
This sequence comes from Streptomyces sp. NPDC001515, assembly GCF_053597115.1. Taxonomy (NCBI): domain Bacteria; kingdom Bacillati; phylum Actinomycetota; class Actinomycetes; order Kitasatosporales; family Streptomycetaceae; genus Streptomyces; species Streptomyces sp. NPDC001515. The sequence goes on along the minus strand of NZ_JBSFHN010000032.1, from coordinate 5,844 downwards.
ACCAACTGCGCGACGCGGCCCCCACGTCCCGGCACCCCTGAGCCGCCGCGCCCGCACGCCGCGCCCATCCCTCCGGAGGAGAGCCCCACCATGCCGCCCGCCCCCGACCGGCCCCACTTCACCGACTGGCTCGCCGGCCACGCCACCCCGCTCGCCCACCTCGACCCGGCAGCGCCCCTGGACGACCTGGAACCGCTGCGTGACATCCTCGACGGCGCCCGTGTGGTCGCCGTCGGGGAACACTCCCACTTCATCGCCGAGTTCGCCGCCCTGCGGGGCCGTATCCTGCGTTTCCTCGTCGAACGCTGCGGCTTCACCGTCCTGGCCTTCGAGTACGGCTTCTGCGAATCCCTCCCCCTGGACGTCTGGACGCGCGGCACGGGAGCGGACGACGACCTCTCCGCGCTCCTGGCCACCGCGGTCCCCATCGGACTCCAGGAGCCGGCGCGCTACCTCCGCGGGCACAACCGCACCGCCGCCCGACCGGTCCGCTTCGCGGGAATCGACATCCCGGCGGCCGGCGGGTCCCTGCTCCCCGCGCTGGCTCCGGTCGCCGGCTACCTCGGGCGCGTCGACCCGGAAACCCTGCCGGCGATCCGGCACGCGACCACGATCGCCGCGTCCTTCGCCGGTGACTCGGCGGCCGCGGCCGCACCCGCGTGGGCGCGCCTGACCACCGGCGAACAGGACACCCTCAGCGCACTCCTGGCACGGCTGCTCATCCGATTCCGCTCCCTGAAACCGCTCTACCTCTCGCGCGCCGACCCGGACGACTACGACACCGCCCTGCGATGTCTGGAGGCCGCCTGCCACGGCGACTACACGTTCCGCGCCATGGCCGCCCTCTTCACCGGCGACGGACTCACCGCCGACACGTCCGCCCGTGACCACTTCATGGCGGAGTCACTCCTGTGGCACCTGCACCGACTCGCTCCCACCGAGCGGGTCGTCCTCATGGCCCACAACGCACACATCCAGAAGACACCGGTCGCCTTCGACGGCCGCCTCACCGGGCTTCCCATGGGCCAGCACCTCCACGAGGCCCTCGGCGACGCGTACTTCGCCCTCGGCCTGACCAGCATCACCGGCCACACCGCCGACATGCGCCGCGACGAGAGCGCGCCCTTCGGCTTCACCCTCCACGACACCCCGCTGGAACCCCCCGCACCGGAAAGCATCGAAGCGGCCTTCGCCGACGCCGCCCTCGGACTCGCGATCGCCGACCTCCGCCGCGCCCCGTCCGAGATTCCCGGAACCCCCGCCCGCATCCGTATGCAGGGAATCCACCAGGAGACCGCCGTCGTCGACGCGTTCGACGGCATCCTCAGCACCCCCGTCTCCACCACCACCGACGTGGAGAAGTCATGACCAGCGGGTTCACCGAACTGGTCGTCGACTGCCGCGATCCCCACCACCGAGGTCTGCCCGCCCTCGTGGCATCTCCGGACGGGACCGCGAGACGGAGGGGCTGCACCGGAGGCCCCGGTGCGGCTTCGCCGTGAGGCCGAACGTGTGGGCTCGCAGAGCGCCGCTGTGTGTCCGTCCCCGGGCTTTTTGATGGGCTCTCGTGGAGGACGGGGCGGAGGCCGCCGTCATGCTGCCGGCGGGATGTCCGTTCTGGCGCTTTGTCTGTGTGCCGCACTGCAAGGGGCGGAGCCGGTGGGCGTCTTGGGCCAGTGAAAGCAGTGGCTGGCGATTCCGGGCCGGCTTCCGATCCGTCCTCGGGGAACGGCCGCCAGCGGTTGGCGCTGCAGGCGCCTACCCGGCGCCGTGGTCTGCGCCGTCCCCGGCCGGACCGGGGGTGTCCCGTCCCAGGCCCCTGCGGATCGCGATCTCGACGGGTGAGTACGCGCCGTCGGCCCGCTCCAGTTCGTACGGTGCGGCAGGCATCAGCGGTGGCTGGGCCATGAAGCGTGGCCGCACCCCATGGTGCGGTTGTGCCGAGTGCACCAGGAACGGATGGCACAGAAAGACGTCGCCCGGGGATCCGGTGGCGAGGGCGAGTGGCCGGTGGTCGGACGCCGCCACCAGATCGGGGGCAAGGGTCAGCCCGCTCGCCCCGTCCGTCCCGTACTTCTCCAGCACCTTTGGCACGTCGAGGTGTGAGCCGGCCCGGATCCGGGTCGGTGCGTCCTTCTCACCGACCTCGCTGAACAGGAACAGCATCAGCAGCGCCCGGCCCTGGGAGTGCAGATTCGTGAAGTACCAGCTCTCGCCCTCCGGCAGATAGCTCCCCTCGATGTGCCAGCCCGCGTCGTCCGGCTCCTCCTCATGCGGGAAGCGCAGCGGGAACGTGCCCAGCGAGTAGCGCGGCTCCCAGCGTCCCGCGCCGACGAGCAGGTCATACGCGTGTTGCAGGGACGGGGAGTTGGGTGCAGCGGCGAACGGGCCCTGCGCCATGCCGCCCACCCAGTGCACGGGCTGCGTCCAGGTCGACGGGTCGTCCGGGTCGCAGCCCGTCTCCCGCCACAGCAGCCGCGCACAGTCCGCGGCCACGCGAGGCGCGACGGCGCCCTCCAACTTCACGAAACCGTCGCGGAGAAAACGGGATACCAAGGTTGTGTCATCCATGCCCCCCATCGTGCGGTGGCACCGGCCTCGCTCACCCGACATTCCCCGCGCTGCCTTTGTCGGGTAGCAGGATGCGGTTCCCCGCCTCGTCGTCCCGGCCTTCGGAATGGCGCCACACGCTCTGCAGCGAACTGCGCACTGTCGGCGGCTGTGCTGAGGAAGGAAGCAGCGCGTCGACGGGTGGACCAGGCGCGAGCCCGGCCGGCAGGACACGCGGCGCCAGGTTCGCCCGTGCACTGTGAAAGGTTCATCATCAGCCGGTTGGGTGTCGGCGGTGCTCGACGTGCCGAGGCGCCGGACGCACCGGCCCGGTCGGCTTCCCCGGCTGTGTGAGATTTCGTGACACGTGAGAGGGTGCGGGGCGTGAGTGAGACACCGCCGAACACCCTGCAGTACCGCTTCGACGGGCCCGAGGACGCCCCCGTTCTGATCCTCGGACCCTCGCTGGGGACCACGTGGCACACGTCGGAAAAACTGTCCTAGGGCGTCCAACCAGTCCAATGCAGACACTTATGTCCAGTTCGGGACTGCTAGGTGCGAGGGTATCTTTCCAGTTGGTGATCGGCCTGTGACAGATCACGGCAAGAAGAGGTCCTGCGGATCGCTGTGGCGGGGCATGTTCGTGTGGCTGGACAGGAGGTCTGCGGCAGCCTTCGTGGGCTCCGTTGGACGGACGTGGTGACCACGCGCGTGCGGTGGCAATGCAGGGCACGGGGCAGCAGAACTTGCCCCTGGCGAACGAGGATGTAGCCCTTTGCTCGCAAGAATCCGTACGTCTTGGCTGCCTTCTCCACGTGCCTGGTCCGGGTCCGCGGGTTCGATCGGTACGGGGCAATCGACAACCTGCAAGACGTGACTCGAGCCCGCGGGTAAGAGCGTGAGCAGGTCATTTGCCGCGCAGCATCATGCTGACCGCGGAAGCGACGACGACCCGGGAAAGTAGCTTCCAACCGAACTCGTCATCCTGGTCAAGTGCCGCCACATCGAGCCCGTCCAGGCCCCCGTGGAACTCGCGAATCGCGGCGTGCTCCCGGTCGCACACGGCTTTCAGGAGGCGCAGCGTCTGCATCTTGTAGGGCATGCAGGTCACCCCCGCCTGGAGACTGAGATGCTCGACGGCCATGCCTGACGCGATACTGACGAGGATGGATAGAAGTTGCTGGCACTCCGGGGCGGGTGATGCGTCGGCTTCGCCGATGAGGACCATGAACGCGGTGCGGCACTCAGGCACGCCGCAGGCCGCGGCCAGACCCACCCGCAGCCCCACGTTGTGCAGGGTCTTGGCGATCACCTGCGGGTGCAGAGGTTGCTCGACTGCGTACGCGTGGATGGTTTGAAGGTGTTCCCGGACATCGTTCCATCGATGCTGATACGCCAGGGCTTCGGTGAGGAGCCCCGTCAGTTCGAGGCGTTGCGGGCCGCGAAGACCGTCGTCCTCAAGTAGCGTTCGGCAGCGCTGCTCGACTTCCTCGTCGGTCATGAGTCTCGTGGTCAGGGCGTCATTGATCTGGCTAATCTCGTGCTGAATGCGCAGGGACTGGGTGGCCGGCATTCGTTGACGCAGCGAGGTGAAATCGGCTGTGAGGGCCTGTACCTCTGGCTCCGGGGTGCCACGGCCGGTGTGACTGCTGAGCACCGTCAGGCAGTTGGTGACGGCCACGGACACGTCTTCGGTCCGGGAGTCGGCCAGTTGGAAGGCGAGGTCTCGGGCGCGCTGCAGGTGGGGCAGCCACACTGCCGATGCTTCACCGGTGTTTCTCAGGACGTCCGCGAGCTGAGAACGGGTTTTCAGTTCAAGCACGGGGGCCGGTTCCTTGCGGGTCAGCAGATACTCCAGCTCGTTCTCGAATGCCTGCCGGGCGTCGTCGAGCTTCCCCCGCAGCACGTAGGTACCGGCCAGGTTGCCCCACATGACCGCCAGCGTGTCTGTGGCAATGCCCAGTCGGCCGGCATGGCTGGCGAGGCTCTGCACGTGCGGCAGGATCGCCAGGAGATGTTTGTCGTCATTCGCCTCAATGAACGCCGTCAGCCATCCCTGCGCGTGGTATGCAGCTTGGCTCAGGATCTCGGGCACGTCGGTGCCGCCTTCCGCCAGTGTGCGGATGACGTGTTGCACGATCTCGTTGACGTTGATGGTGTCGTCGACGCCTTCGCAGTGTGCGGTGGACCATTCCTGCTGAGGCAGCGTGCACAGCGGTTCATCGCGCCGGGCCAACGACTCTGCACGCAGCGCGCGATGCATCTCGTGGGCGGTGAAAGGGACCTTGGCCTGCGGGCCGAAGACCGCCGGATGGCGAAGCCCCGCCCTGACGGCGTTGTCGCTGGACATCAGGGTGGAGAAGTAGAGGAGCCAGATCGGAATCTGCCGGGAGGCGAAATAGGCTGCGGGGAACAGCGCGTGGGCTGCGCCTTCGGATGCCGGCTGCAGCTCTTCCTTTTCCATCAGGCGTTGTAGAGCCAACCGGATGGCTCCCACCAGCGTCTCGGGGTACCCGTGCGGGATGGCGTCTCGGTCATCCAGCGCCAGTTCACGGATCTGCTCCAGGTAGCGGTCCGCTTCCTTGAGCCCGAACTCGTGACCGGCAAGGTGACCGCAGGCGAGCTCTATCGCCAGTGGCCAGTGCTCAAGCTGTTCTGCGAGAGCCGCAGCGGTCCCTTCGCTGGCGGCATCCCAATCTCCCTCGTGGTGCAGGCGCATCCTGATCAGCTCCGTGGACTGATCTGGCGTCATGCTCAGGATCGCTACTTTGGCGCGCTGGGTTGCCCAACTGACCTGGTCGGTCGCGGTGATGAGGACGTGGCCGCGCCCGCTGGTGGGAACCCAAGGATCCACCAAACGGCGGTCGACGACATTGTCGATGATCATGAGCCAGGGGCGTGCTGAGGAGCTGAGTAGCGTGCGTACCCGGTCACGGAGTCGACTGCTGTCAGTATCTGGGCCGTTGTTCGTGCGACTGAGCAGCCAATCGTGAATGCTCTGGAAGGAGGAGCGCAGGGACGTGCTGCTCTCGCCGTTCACCCAGAAGATGTGGTCGTAAGAGTCGGCCATGTCGTAGGCGTAGTCGGCGGCGGTACTCGTCTTGCCGATGCCGGAGGGGCCGAGCAGCGCGCAGGTGGGAACCGTGCGTTCCCGTCCGCCGCTTGTTAGACGTCGTCTTGATTGGCTGAGACGAGACGAGAGTGCGGAGGATGAACCCGTGTGCTTCCTTACTTCTCGGCCGGATTGTGTCGGCAGCACCGGGTAGACGATCATGAGCCAATGGACATGGACAT
>NZ_JBSFHN010000031.1:0-105297 GCF_053597115.1 Streptomyces sp. NPDC001515 | reverse complement strand
GCCGCGCTCGCCAAGGCCATGCTCGCCCGCCGCACCTGCCCCGCCTGCCACCGCGACGCCGGGTACTGCATCCCGTCCTCGCTCGGCATGTGCGTGCCCTGCGCCGACTCCCCTTCGCTGACTTCCTGACCTGGAAGGACCCATCGTGTTCGCTTCCCTCTTCGTCCTGCTCTACCTCGGCCACCTCCTGGCCGACTACCCGTTCCAGACCGACCACCAGGCGGCGCACAAGGCCGACCGGTGCGCGGCCGGATGGGCCGCGAACCTCCGCCACGCCGGAACCCACGTCCTCACCTGCGGTGCCGCGCTCGCCCTCGGTGCTGCGGTCCTGGACGGGGTGGCCCTGTCCGTCCCCGTCGTCGTCGCCGCTCTGCTCTGGATCGGCTCCACGCACGCGTTCATCGACCGGCGCTGGCCCGTTCAGTGGTGGATGACCCGCACCGGCCAGACGTCCTGGGCCCAGCACGGCGGGGCCGCGCACGTCGACCAGACCGCCCACGTCCTGGCCCTGGTGCTGGCCGCGCTCGCCCTGGCCGCCTGATCCCGGGGTCTGCCTGTCACCCCCGCACCGGCCCGGTGCGGGGGTGGCGGGGAGGCCCCGGCCCGGGGAACTCCAACCCGCCTTCTGAGGAGTTGGACATGGCCCGCAAGACCGACAAGCAGTGCGCCCAGGCCGCCATCGCCGCCGCGATCGTCGGCCAGAACATGCGCGGCACCAAGACCGCCCTGAACGTCACCCTCACCCGCGACGAGATGCGCCGCGCCCAGGCGTACCTGAAGTCCGGCAAGCCCGTCACCGGCCGCTGAGCCGCACCCCCACCACCGCCCCGGCAGCAGCCGCGAGGGCGCCGGATCGAATCCGGCCCGGGGCGCTCGGCGCGTCGATTCTCGGCGCCCCGCCCGGAAGGACCCCGCCCATGCCGATGCCCTACCGCTTCACCGACGCATCGGGCGACCGTGCCCACCTGACCGCTGAGCCGGTCGTCCTGTACCCCGGTACCGACCGTGCTCAGACCGTCGTCGCCGTACGAATCCGCAGCGGGGGCCGGAGCTGCATGCTCTACGTCACCCTCGACCGCGTCGACGAGCTGATCACCGGTATCGCGGACACCGCCCGCACGGCCGCCGACTTCCACTCCGGCGCCTGAGAGGACCCCTCATGGACTCCCACCTGCCCACCCCCCGCACCCCGGCCGTCGTCACCCTGCCGGACGGAACCCCCGCCTACACCAACCACCTCCCCACCTACCAGCCCACCACCACGGCACCGCAGGTCATCCACGTCCACCACGCCCCGCCAGACCGCACCGTGCAGCGCCTCGCGCTGGGCTCCGGCGTCGGCGCCGGGGCCGTCGCCGCCGGCGTCTACTTCGGCCCGCTCCTGGTCGGCGTCCTCACCGCCATCGCCGCGAACTTGGCGTTGCTGGCGTTCCTCGCGGCCGTCATGGCCTGGGGCGTCGTCACCGTCGTGAAGTCCCTCAGCACCGGCGGCAAGGCCGCCTCCAAGGCCGTGCGCAAGACCGGCCGCCACTGACCAGAAAGGGAGTTCGCCATGTTCAAGGCAGGTGAACGGGTGCGGATCGTGGCGTGTGCGGATGACCCGCGCGCCGTCGGACGCACCGGCCAAATCATCGACGAGGTACCGCCCGGCCCGCTCACGGACGGCCGGTACACCGTCCACAGGATCGGCCTGCTGATCGGACCGGTCCTGTGCCACCCCGACGAACTGCGGCCCGCCTGACGGTCCCCTGTCCGCCCGGACACCCATGCCGGGCGGGCGGAGGACCGGACAGCCCGGCCCTGCCCTCATCTGGGAGGAACCCATGCTCAGCTACACCCCGGCCGAGAAGCGCGAGCGCGCACGTCTGTTCCGCAAGGGCTTCCGCCAGGCGATGGCCGACTGCGTCGACCCGGTCCTGGAGTCCCGGATCGAGCGGATCGACCAGCGGGCCGCCGAGCGCGGCGCGCAGGAACTGCGGGCCCTGCACCAGGTCCAGGCCGACGCGAGGCAGGCCCTCGCCAACGCCAAGGCCGCCGAACGCACCGCCCCCCGCACCGACCGCCCCGCCGCGAAACAGGCCCGCAAGGCCGCCGAGGACGCGGTGCGCCGTGCCGAGCGCGCCGTGCTGCGGGCCGAGAGCTGAATCCCCCTTTTCCCCTGCCGAGTATCAGGAGAGATCAGGCATGTCCGAGAACGTGATCCACCTGTTCAAGACCCCCGAACCCACCACCGACACCCCGCAGCCCACCGAGATCCCCGAGCCCGCCACCGCCGCCGAGGCCCCGTCTGGCCCCGCCGGGACGGTTGAGCCGGTGCGGGTGTGGCGGCGTACGGGGCGTGCGGTGGTGGGTGTGGTGCGGCACGAGCGGACGGCGACGGCGGCCCGGGTCGCGGTGCGTCACGGCTCCTACGTCGTCGGGGGCACCAGGATCGTGGCTCGTCGGGCGTGGGACGGGCGGACCGGTGCCCGCTACGAACGGATGCTGCGGGCGGCGGAAGCCGCGGGGAACCTCGACCTCGCCACCGAATGGGAGGAGCGCCTGCACCGCTTCCGCGCCGAGCGCCACCGCCGCCGCATGGACCTGCTCACCGCCCCGGAGAAGGCCGTCAAGGGCGCCGCCCTCGCCACCGGCGGCAGCGTCGGCACACTCATCCTCATCGGGATCGCGCTCGCCGTCGCGAACAAGAACCCGTCCGACGTCATCACGCCGCTGATGGCGTTCATCGACCTCATCAGGTTGCTCGTCGTCATCACCACGGTGGTGTGGGGGCCGCTGGTCGCCGCCGCCCCCTGGTCGCCCTGGCCGGGGTGTGGGCCGTCGGGCGCCGCCGGGGCGCCGCACCCGCGTGGGCCATGCCCACGGGCACCCGGGGCGAGGACGCCGGCGCACCGATCACCCCGTCCGTCGTCGTCACCGCCCTGCGCGACCTCGGCGTCGCCCCGCTGCGCAAGGCCATCAAGGACATGGGCGATGCCGGGGCCGCGATGCTCGGCCCGATCCGCATCGCCGGATGCGGTGTCGAAGTCGACGTCACCCTGCCCTCCGGCGTGGCCACGAACGAGGTCCAGGGACGGCGCCGCAAGCTCGCCGAGAACCTGGCCCGGCATGAGCACGAGGTATTCATCACCATCCCCCAGGCCGCCCGCACGGTCCGGCTGTGGATCGCGGACTCCGGGGCGCTGGACGAGCCGATCGGGCCGTCCCCGCTGGTCACCGACGACACCATGACCGCCGACTACGCCAAAGGGAAAGCGCCCTGGGGTCAGGACCTGCGCGGGGACGCCGCCGCGCTGAGCCTGTATCAGCGCCACCTCCTGGTCACCGGCCTGTCCAACCAGGGCAAGACCGTCGCGCTGCGGTCCCTCGCGCTGTGGCTGTCCCTGGACAAGTCCGTGCAGTTCCTCATGGGCGACCTCAAGGGCGTCGGGGACTGGAACATGTTCGACGGCCTGGCCACCACCCTCATCCAGGGCCCGACCGACGAACACGTCATCCAGGTCACGGAAATGGTCGAGGGCGCGGTGACCGAGATGAACCGCCGTATCCAGGCACCGCCCGGCACCACGTTCCCGCCCCTGATCGTCCTGGTCGACGAGGCGCAGGTGGCGTTCATGTGCCCGGTCAAGGACGACGAGAAGCGCCCCTACGGCGGCTCCAAGGCCAACTCCCGGTACTTCATGGCCGTCCGCAAGATCCACAACCAGGGCAGGGCCGTCAACGTCCTGATGTGGCAGGGCACCCAGGACCCCACCGACCAGAACCTTCCCAAGCTGGTCCGCGAAGGCGCCCACACCCGCGCCTCCCTCGCCCTGGGAACCGAGTCCCAGGCCCGCATGGCCCTCGGTGACAAGGCCGTCGACGGCGGCGCCGCCCCCAACCTCCTGCGCCCCGGACTGGACCGGGGGACCCTTGTCGTTGCCTCGGACGGGATCACCGTCCCGGCCGGCCAGTCCTCCATCACCGTGCGCACCCACCACATCGACGACGACGCGGCCACCGCGATCACCGACCGGGCCAAGGCCCTCCGCGACGGGATCACCACCCTGACCGTCATCGAGCACGACGAGGAACGAGACCCGCTCGACGACATTCTCGCCGTGCTCGGCGACCGGGCGCGGGTGCGGACGCAGGACGTCCTCAAGGGCCTCGCGACCCTCGACGACAAGCGGTACGGCGGCTGGTCGTTCCTCGACCTCAAGCGCGTCCTCGGCGGCACCGGGGCCGAGCCCTACAAGTCCGACGGCGTCATGGTCATCGGCCGCGACCGCCTCATCCGCGCCCTCGCCAACCGCCCCGAGGACGATTCCGCTTCCACCGCCCAGTGACAGGGAGGCGGACCCCGGACCGGCAGGGAGGCAGGGAGAACTCCCTCACCCCCTCCCTGCCCCCACCTCCCTGACCTGACCTGCGAAAACGATGTTCAGGGAGTCAGGGAGGCACCCCAGGTCAGAAGCCCGAAAACCCGCTCCGCACGCTCACCGCAGGGGGTGCTTCTGCCTCCCTGCCCCATGGGAAGGAAACCCATGATCCGACTCCGCTTACAGGTCTCGACCTGGCCCCGCCGGGCCCTGGTCGTGACCGACACCCCCCGCCCCGGCTGCCCCGAATGCGACGGCGAGGGCGGCTGGAACCGCGACTACGGCGACCACGAAGGCGAGTACGCCGGCACCGAGTGGGAGCCCTGCACGTGCTGGGACGAGAACCAGCGCTGGACCCTGCTACCGCTCCCGACCCGGCCCCGGTGGCTGCACCGCCGACGCGACGTCGCGGACCCGTGGGCCAGCAACGAACCGCCCTTCTAGACACGGCTAGGGCGGCCCGGACTTTGGCGAGAGCGGGCCGCCCTGGTCTCCCGCTCAACTCACGAGAACTGGAGACCTCCAGCATGACCCAACCCACCCTTATCCGGCGAGCCCGCATCCTGCGGGTTCTGGACGCGTTCTGCTGCATCGGTGGTGCGGCGCGCGGCTACCAGTTGGCCGGCTGCCACGTCACCGGCGTGGACGTCCGCCCGCAGCCCGACTACTGCGGGGACGCCTTCCACCAGGGCGACGCGATCGAGTTCATCCGCGAGCACGGGCACGAGTTCGACTTCATCCACACCTCGCCCCCGTGCCAGGGCGAGGGCGCCCCGACCAAGGGCACCAACGCGGCCCGCAACGCCCGCACCGGGCACACCCACCCCCGACTCATCGCCCCCACCCGGGCCGCTCTGAACTCCGTCGGCCGCCCCTACGTGATCGAGAACGTCGCGGGGGCCGACCTCCGCAAGGACCTGCGGCTGTGCGGGGAACAGTTCGGGCTCGGCGTGCTGATGCACCGCTACTTCGAACTCGGCGCCTGGACCACCGTGCAGCCCGCGCACCCCGCCCACCGGGGCAGGGTGCGCGGCTGGCGACACGGCCAGTACTTCGACGGCCCCTACGTCGCCGCGTACGGCAAGGGCGGCGGGAAGGCCACCACCGAGGAGATCCAGCAGGCCAAGCACATCGACTGGTCGACCGATCACTTCAACCTGCGCGAAGCGCTCCCGCCCGCCTACACCCACTGGATCGCCACCGCTTTCCTGGCCACACGGCCGGAGGTGGCGGCATGAGCACCCACCTGACCACCGCCCTCGACCTGGCCGCACGCGGCGTCCCGGTACTGCCGCTGCGGGTCGGGAAAGTCCCGTTCGGGAACTGCCCCCGCTGCGCCGACAACGCCTGCGGTGGCCGGCCTAGCATGAAGACGCCCGGCCCCTGCGACTGCGCCCGTCCGTGCCACGCCTGGGCCGCCGCGACGACCGACCCCGCCACCGTGTCCGGTCCCGGGTGGGCGTCGGCGTGGCGGCAGGCCGGTGCCGTGGCCTACCACCCCGGCGGGGCCGGGGTCACCGTCGTCGACCTCGACAACGAAGCCGCCATCGCATGGGCCCGACAGGCCCTGCCCGCCACCCGCACGGTGCCCACCACGCGGGGCGAGCACTGGATCTACCAGGGCGCGATGCAGTCCGCGAACGCGGTCCGGCCCGGCGTGGACATCAAGTCCTCCATGTCCTACGCCCGGTGGCTCGGCCCCGGCACCGGCACCACCACCGCCCTCCCCGACACCGTGCGGGCCCTCGTCGCCCAGAAGCCGACCGTTCCTCGGCCGGTTGTGGTGGCCGCGCCGGCCGGGGGCGGGGCGTGCCCGCACCGCACCCCGGTCTACCTGGAGCGCGGCATCGCGATGGCCGAGCAGCGCATCACCGCCGCCACCGCCGCCGTCCACGCCACGGTCTACCGGGTGTTCCTGGCCGTGCTGTCCACGCACGGCCGGTGCGGGTGCCTGACCGACACCCACTTGCAGCGGCTGTTCACCGCCGCGCAGACCAAGGGCGAGAGCCCGCGCCACTGCGCGGACGCGTGGTCCAACGCACTCACGGCATTGGGGATGTGAGTCATGTCCGAGGACGAGAAGACCCCGGCGCGCGAGGTCATCACCGAGTACGCGCAGGCGCACTTCAGGTACTTCCGCACAACCGAGGGCACCGTCTACGCCCAGCGGATCGGGCACCCCGTGGCCCGCCCGATCCGCTCCCAGGGCACCACGGGCAGCCACCGGCAGGAACTCATGGTCGACCTCTTCAACGACGGGGTCGGCGTCTTCAACGGGACATCGCTCAAGGAGGCGTTGGACTTGATCGAAGCACTCGCACTGAGTCAGGACGTGCAGCCCACCCACATCCGGGTGGCCCCCGGGGTCGACGGGGCGACATGGCTGGACCTGGGCCGCGACGACGGGCAGTCCGTCCGCATCCACCCCAACGGGTGGGAGATCAAGGTGCCCGACCCGCGCGAGGTGTGCTGGCGGCGCACCCAGCTCACCGGGGAACTCCCCATGCCCGCCCGGGACACCAACGGCAAGGGCATCGACCTGCTGTTGCGGCTGACGAACTTCGCGAACGCCGAGACCGAGGCGCTGGCCCTGGCCTGGCTCGTCGGCTGCCTTGAGCCGGGTGTCCCGGTCCCCGCCCCGTTCCTCACCGGCCCCCAGGGCGCGGGGAAGTCGACGGCCGGCCGGATGCTGGTGCGGATCATCGAGGGCATGACCGGGGACCTGCGACGGGCCCCGAAGGACGAGGAGAGCCTGATCACGGCCGTCGCCGCCGGATGGGTCACCGCCCTGGACAACCTCTCCCACCTGGCCCCGGACCTGTCCGACCTGATGTGCTGCATCGTCACCGGAGCGGAGTCCATCAAGCGCGCGCTGTTCAGCGACGGCGACGTCTACCGCTCCCGCTACCGCCGCCCCCTGCTCCTGACCGGGATCGACGTCGGCGTCATCCGCCCCGACCTCGCCGAACGCCTCCTGCCGCTGCGGCTGGAACGCCCCACGGTGCGGCGGACCGAGGCGGAACTGTGGCGGGAGTTCGAAGCAGCCCTGCCCGTCATCCTCGGCTCCCTCCTGGACCTGACGGTCAAGGTCCGGGCGACCGAGGCGGACATCCCCAGCGATCTGCGGATGGCGGACTTCGCGCACCTGTGCGCGCAGATCGACGCCGCGACCGGCTTCGGCACGCTCCCCGCCTACCGCAACAGCCTGGACGAGCTGAACGACGACGTCATCGAAGGGGACCTGCTCGCGCAGACCGTCCTCAAGCACGCCTCCACCCTCGACCCCGGGGCCGGGACGCGGATGACGTCCTCGGAGTGGCTGCACCTCCTCAGCGGCCTCTACAGCGGCGAGGACTTCCGCCCCCTGCCTAAAGGGTGGCCCACGACCGGGAAAGTCCTCTCGGACCGCCTCAAGCGCCTTCAGCCCACCCTCGCCGCCCGGTCCGTCCTCGTCGACTGGGGCCGCACCAAGGAAGGCCGGTACGTCGAGATGACCCGCCGCCCGGCCCTGCCGACCCACGAGCAGCAGACGTTCTGACCCGCTCGGCGCCCGGCACGGACAAGCAAGAGGAGCACCACCGGCCATGGCGACGGGTGCTCCTCTTGCTGTTCGGCGGAACGCCGCCCGATGAACGCGCCGCGCAGCGGCTCCCCATTCACGCCCTGAGCGGCACCACACCACAACAGACACCCCCCTTTCTTTTCTTAAGAAAGGGAAGGCTGCGTCACCCGCGTCACCACAAGGCCCGGCACCACCCGTGAGCTGCGGCGATCAAGGTGACGCAGGACGGCTTCGCCTGCGTCACCCCGCGTCACCTGCGTCACCCCATGACGCACGCCTGCGTCACCGATGACGCACCCCCGGCGGCCTGCGTCATCACATAACCGCAGTTCAAGGGCCAAGAGTGACGCGGATGACGCGATGACGCAGAAATCCCAGCCTCGGACACATCTCGCATTACCTCACCGCCAAGGAGCGAGCCCGTGCATCAGATCCACGCCACCGCGTCCCCTGCGGCAGACGACTCGACGCTAATCCTGCTCACCGTGGAGGAGGCCGCCCGCCGACTCCGCATCGGCCGCACCACCTGTTTCGCCCTGATCCGCTCGGGCGCTCTGGAGTCGCTGACGATCGGCACCCTGCGCCGCGTCCCCGCCGACGCCCCGGCCGCCTATCTCGCCCGCCGCCGCGCGGAGCAGCACGCCGCCTGAGCACCCCTCACGCACGGGGCGCCACCCTCGCCGGGCGGCGTCCCGTGCTCACACCTGCACTCGAAGGAGCCCGCCCATGGCGGAGAAGAAGCGCACCCGTCGAGCCAACGGCGAGACAGCCGTCTACTTCGGCAAGGACGGCCGTTGGCACGCCCGGGTGCCCATGGGCTACAAGGACAACGGCGAGCCCTACCGTCGGCACATCACCCGCCCGACCGAGGTCGCCTTGACCGAAGAGGTCAAGCGACTGGAGAAGCAGCGCGACCAGGGAACTGCACAGCAGCCCGGCAAGCTGTGGACGGTCGAGAAATGGCTGTGGCACTGGGTCGAGAACATCGCCAAGGACGCCGTCAGCGAGAACACCTACGACGGGTACGAAGTAGCAGTTCGCGTGCACCTCGTGCCCGGTATCGGCAAGCACCGCATCGACCGCCTGGAGCCGGAGCACCTGGAGAGCCTGTACCGCCGGATGCAGAAGAACGGCAGCAAGGCGGCCACCGCCCACCAGGCCCACCGCACCGCCCGTACGGCACTCGGAGAAGCTGTCCGCCGTGGCCACGCCGGGAAGAACGCCGCAGCCCTGGCCAAGCCACCACGGGTGGAGGAGCCGGAGGATGAGATCGAGCCCTACTCGGTCGAGGAGGTGCAGAGCCTACTGATCCAGGTGAACAAGCGGCGCAACAGCGCTCGTTGGATGCTGGCACTGGCCCTCGGCCTGCGTCAGGGGGAGACGCTGGGGCTTCGCTGGATCGACGTGGACCTGGACCACGAGTACCTGAAGCTGCGCCGGAACCGGCTGCGCCCGAAGTACGAGCACGGGTGCAAAGCGGAAGTTCCCTGCGGACGGAAGGCCGGGTACTGCCCGGACCGCAAGCAGGTACGGCGCGAGACGAAGAACACCAAGTCGCGCGCCGGCCGCCGAGCAGTGCCCCTGCCGGGCCCCCTGGTCGTGATGCTGCGGAAGCACAGGGAGGCACAGGCCCGCGAGAGGGAGACCGCCGGCAACCTGTGGACCGAGTCCGACTACGTGTTCACCAAGCCGCTCGGTGGGCCGCTCAGCCCGAACACGGACTACCACGACTGGAAGAAGCTGCTCGGTGACGCCGGCGTAAGGGACGGACGTCTGCATGACGCCCGTCACACCGCTGCCACTGTTCTCATGCTGCTGAGCATCCCGGACCGCGTCATCGACCAGATCATGGGCTGGGAGGCCGGTACGTCCTCACGGATGCGCGCGCGGTACCTGCACGTGCCCGACGCCATGCTGAAGGAGGTGGCCCAGAAGCTCGCGGACGCCATCTGGGGGGCAGCACCGAGCGCCACTGTGGACAAAGACCAGGACAACGAGGGCTGAGACAACGTCGAAGGGCCCCACCGCGAACGGTGGGGCCCTTCGACGTATTGCCCGGTGAGAGCAATGGCGGAGGATACGAGATTCGAACTCGTGAGGGGTTGCCCCCAACACGCTTTCCAAGCGTGCGCCCTAGGCCACTAGGCGAATCCTCCGCCGCAAACAATACAAGACGTTGAGGAGTGCTCGCGAACCCGTTCCCGGGGGGAGGGGTCCGTGGGCCTCGGGAGGGGGTCTCGGGGGTGGGGGGAGGTGGACTTGCGGGGGTGGGGATCGGCTAAGGTGGGCGTCAGCCCCTCACGTGGCGCTATCTGACTGAACTCCCCCAGGGCCGGAAGGCAGCAAGGGTAGGTTGGCTCTGGCGGGTGCGTGGGGGGCCCTTGTGTTTCCCGGGGTCCGTGGCCCGGTGCCGCGCCGGCCTCCGAGGCCCGGCGTGCGGTCCGGGGCCCGTTGTCAGTCGGTCCCGATAACCTCGTAGGTGTGTCGTCCCTTGCGCTGTACCGCCGCTACCGCCCCGAGTCGTTCGCCGAGGTCATCGGTCAGGAGCATGTCACTGACCCGCTCCAGCAGGCCCTGCGGAACAACCGGGTCAATCACGCGTACCTGTTCAGCGGGCCGCGCGGCTGTGGCAAGACGACCAGTGCGCGCATCCTCGCCCGCTGTCTGAACTGCGAGCAGGGGCCGACGCCGACCCCCTGCGGGGAGTGCCAGTCCTGCCGGGACCTCGCGCGCAACGGGCCGGGGTCGATCGATGTGATCGAGATCGACGCCGCGTCGCACGGTGGTGTGGACGACGCCCGTGATCTGCGGGAGAAGGCGTTCTTCGGACCCGCCTCCAGTCGTTACAAGATCTACATCATCGACGAGGCGCACATGGTCACGTCGGCGGGGTTCAACGCCCTGCTGAAGGTGGTCGAGGAGCCTCCGGAGCACCTCAAGTTCATTTTCGCGACCACCGAGCCGGAGAAGGTCATCGGCACGATCCGGTCGCGCACCCATCACTACCCGTTCCGCCTCGTGCCTCCGGGCACGCTGCGCGAGTACCTCGCGGACGTCTGCGACCGGGAGAACAGCCCCGTCGAGGACGGGGTCCTCCCGCTGGTCGTGCGGGCCGGCGCCGGCTCCGTACGTGACTCGATGTCGGTCATGGACCAGCTGCTGGCCGGCGCGGGCGACGAGGGTGTGACGTACGCCATGGCGACGTCTCTGCTCGGTTATACGGACGGCTCCCTGCTCGACTCGATCGTGGACGCGTTCGCGGCGGGCGACGGGGCCGCGGCCTTCGAGGTCGTGGACCGGGTGATCGAGGGCGGCAACGACCCCCGCCGCTTCGTGGCCGACCTCCTGGAGCGGCTGCGCGACCTCGTGATCCTCGCCGCCGTGCCCGACGCCGGGGAGAAGGGCCTCATCGACGCACCGGCCGACGTGGTCGAGCGGATGACGGCCCAGGCGTCCGTCTTCGGCGCCGCCGAGCTGAGCCGCGCCGCCGACCTGGTCAACGAAGGGCTGACGGAGATGCGCGGGGCGACCTCGCCGCGTCTCCAGGTCGAGCTGATCTGCGCCCGGGTGCTGCTCCCGGCCGCCTTCGACGACGAGCGTTCCCTGCAGGCCAGGCTCGACCGCCTGGAGCGGGGTGCCTCCTTCGCCACCACCGGCCCCGGGCCCGCGATGGGGTACGTCCCCGGACCCGAGGCCCTGGCCCACGCACCCGCCCCGGCCGCACCGCAGCACCACGCTGCCGCCGCCCCCGGCTCCGCCCCCATGGGGCACCCGGACCCCGGATCCGGCCCCGCCGCCGCACGCGCCGCAGCCCGCGGCGACGCCCCCGCCCCGGCACAGGCCGCCCCGGCCCAGGCGACCCCGCCGCCCCCGGCCACCGCCCCCGTGCAGCCGCCGCCCGCCCAGGCGCCCGCCGCGCAGCGGCCCGGGGCCTGGCCCACCGCTGCCGCCGCACCCGAGCAGGGCCGCAGGCCCGGAGGCTGGCCGACCGCCGCCGCCCCGGGGCAGGCCCCCGCGCCCCAGGCCGCTCCCGCCCCGGCGGCCCCCGCGCCCACGGCGTCCGCCCCCGCTCCCGCAGCCGCGCCCGCTCCCGGGATGACCCAGGGCGCCGGACAGGTGCGCGCCATGTGGCCGGACATCCTGGAGGCGGTCAAGGGCCGCCGCCGTTTCACGTGGATCCTCCTCAGCCAGAACGCGCAGGTCACCGGCTTCGACGGCACCACCCTGCAGATCGGCTTCCTCAACGCGGGAGCCCGGGACAACTTCGCGAGCAGCGGCAGCGAGGAGGTCCTGAAGCAGGCCCTCGCCGAGCGGTTCAACGCCCAGTGGAAGATCGAGGCGATCGTCGACCCGTCCGGCGGCGCCGGACAGCCCCCGCAGACCGGAGGCGGCCGGCCCTCCGCGCCCCCGCAGCCGCCGCCCGCCGCCGCGCCCCAGCGCCAGGCGCCCCCGCCGCCCCAGCAGTCCTACGAGCCCCGCCCGTCCGCCCCCGAAGGCCCCAGGCCCACCGCGGGCGGCCCCGCCCCGGAGCCCGGCCCTCCGGCGTACTCCTCCGCCCCCGAACCGCCCCGCGCGGTCGCCCCCGAGGACGACACCCCCGAGGCCGACGACCCGGACCTCGTCGACTCCGCCCTCTCCGGCCACGACCTGATCGTCCGCGAACTGGGCGCCACGGTCGTCGAGGAGTACACGAACGAGTAGGGCGCCCGCGCCCGCAGAGGGCGCCGTGCCGCACGGCACGACGTTACGGCCGCCTGCGGACGGCCCCCGCGCCCGCAGAGGGCGCCGGCCGGCCCCGGACACCGCCCGACCTCCCGGGCGGCCCCCGTGACCCCGGCCGCCGTTCAGGGTGGCCGCGGGCCCCCGGCCGCTCAGGTGGCCATGTGACCCCACCCCCTGTCCAGGGCGGCCCCGTCCCCCACCCCCCGTTCAGGGCGGTCCGCGTGACCCCCGTCCCTGCCCAGGGCGGGCCGCGTGACCCCCACCCCTACCCAAGGCGGCCACGTCCCCCACCCAGGGTGGCCCCGTCCCCCCACCTCCCATTCAGGGCGGGCCGCGTGACCCCCATCTCCTACCCAAGGTGGCCACGTCCCCTACCCAAGGTGGCCACGTCCCCTACCCAAGGTGGCCACGTCCCCCCACCTCCCCGTTCAGGGCGGGCCGCGTGACCCCCACCCCCTGTCCACGGACCGGCACCCGTCAAGGCCCCCGCCGCCCGGCGGCTAGGCTGCACCCCGTGAAGGTCCTCGTCATCGGCGGCGGCGCCCGCGAACACGCCCTGTGCCGCTCTCTGTCCCTCGACCCCGAGGTCACCGCTCTGTACTGCGCTCCCGGCAACGCCGGCATCGCGGAGGTGGCCGAACTGCACCCGGTCGACGCCCTCGACGGCGCCGCCGTCGCGAGCCTCGCGATGAAGCTGGGCGCCGGACTGGTGGTCGTCGGCCCGGAGGCGCCGCTGGTCGCCGGGGTCGCCGACGCCGTGCGCGCGGCCGGCATCCCGTGCTTCGGCCCGTCCGGCAAGGCGGCCCGGCTGGAAGGGTCCAAGGCGTTCGCGAAGGACGTCATGGCCGGTGCCGGCGTTCCGACCGCCCGGAGCTACGTCTGCACGACGCCCGCGGAGATCGACACCGCGCTGGACGCCTTCGGCGCCCCGTACGTGGTGAAGGACGACGGCCTCGCCGCCGGGAAGGGCGTCGTCGTCACGGACGACATCGAGGCCGCCCGCGCCCACGCGCTGGCCTGCGACCGCGTGGTCATCGAGGAGTACCTCGACGGCCCCGAGGTGAGCCTCTTCGCGATCACCGACGGCACCACCGTGCTGCCGCTCCAGCCCGCCCAGGACTTCAAGCGCGCCCTCGACGGCGACGAGGGTCCGAACACCGGCGGCATGGGTGCCTACTCCCCGCTGCCCTGGGCCGACCCGAAGCTGGTCGACGAGGTCATGGAGACGGTGCTCCAGCCCACGGTCGACGAGCTGCGCCGCCGGGGCACGCCGTTCTCGGGTCTGCTGTACGCGGGTCTGGCGATCACCTCGCGCGGTGTGCGGGTCATCGAGTTCAACGCCCGTTTCGGGGACCCGGAGACCCAGGTGGTCCTGGCCCGGCTGAAGACTCCGCTGGCCGCTGTCCTGCTGGGGTCCGCGAACGGCACCCTGGACGAGCTGCCCGCGCTGAAGTGGCGCGACGAGGCCGCCGTCACCGTGGTCATCGCCTCGCACAACTACCCGGGTACGCCGCGCACGGGTGATCCGATCGACGGGCTCGACGAGGTCGCGGCGCAGGATGCCCCGCACGCGTACGTCCTGCACGCCGGGACCCGGCTCGACGGCGGGACGGTCGTCAGCGCGGGCGGGCGGGTGCTGTCCGTGACCGCGACCGCCAAGGACCTGGCGGGCGCCCGTGAGCGCGCGTACGCCGCCGTGGCCCGGATCCGGCTCGACGGTTCCCAGTTCCGTACCGACATCGCGAAGAAGGCCGCGGAGGCCTGATCCGCTCCGTGCCGGGACCCGCTCCCGACCCCCTGACCACCACTGACGCGCTGCTGCCCCATGGGCGGCGGCGCGTCAGCACCTTTGCCCAAAGCCATTCCATCGAGTGACGGCTGAGCCATCCGGATGACGGTCGCCGAAGCCCCAACTAGGGTGCGGCGCAAGCGTTCCGGCACTTGGCCCACCGGCATTGCGATGTCAGTGACGGGTGCCACAGTGGGGGAGTGAGCAACACCGCCGTGGGGGCAGAGGGGGTGACGTCCGGCCGTGTCCGGTACCGGTACAGGTGAGGAGCTGGGTGCGCAGGCAGCGCGCACCCGTGCGCTCGCCCTGCTGCGCATCCGCAGCAGGGCGACGGCAGCGGCTCTGCTGCCGGCCGCGTGCGCCGTGGTGCTGTTCGCCGCCGGCGCGCAGGGCTTCGCGGAGGGCGGCGGCTGGGACGCGGCCCGCTGGGCGGTGGCGGCCTGCGCCGTCGTCGTCCTGCTGGTCGCCGCGGCCGTCGTGTTCGCGGTCGTCCGCGCGAAACCCGCCATCAGCCCCACGGTCCCGCTCAGCGAGGCGGCCGCCCCCGATCTCTACCGGCTGGTCCGCGATCTGGCGGAGCGGCTGGGGGTGCCCGCGCCCTCGGCGATAGCCCTCACGCCCGACTGCGACAGTTGGCTGGAAGACCGCACCCACCCGGCGGCCGGGCAGACCGTACGGGACGCCTCCGGAGCCTCCGGGGCCGGTGCGGCCAGCTCGTCCGGTGTGGCCAGCTCGTCCGGTGCGTCCGGTGTGGCCAGCTCGTCAGGTGCGTCCGGTGCGTCCGGTGCGGACCGGCGGACGGGGCTCCGGCGCAGGACGCAGGCCGCGCCCGTGCTGGTCATCGGATCGCCGTTCCTGTGGTGGATGCGGGTCGCCGAGCTGCGGGCGGTGCTCGCGCCGGTCGTCGCGGGCACCGGCCCCTCCGCCCACCCCGACATAGCCGCGGCCCGCCGCTTCGTGCGCGGTCTCGACGGTGCCGTGGCCGACGCCGCCATGCCCTCCCAGGGGCCGCTGGGCGCCCTTCTGCGCCTTCCGCGCCTGCTGATCGGCCGGATCGCCCGGCTGCTGCTGCGCAGCTGCCGGAGCCATGCGGCGGAGATGGAGCGCGGGGTCGCCGCCGCCGCGTCGACGCGCGCCCAGGCCGTGGACTACGGGCTGCGGATCGTCGCGCAGGAGCAGGTCGGTCTGGCCTACGCAGGCTGGGACCGGCTCCTCACCCGTGTCGCCCTTCCCGCCTGGCGGATGGGGCGCTGGCCCTCGCGGCTGGACGTGGGCGTGGTCTCGGCGCTCACGGAGCTGTCCCGGCGCGACCGGCTGGCCGAGGGGTTCGCCTCCCGGCTCGGCGAGCGCCCCGCCTGCGACCTCCTGGAGGAGCCCGGCGCGGCCGACGAGGCGGCCTCGCTGCTGGCCGCCCGGCTGTTCCACGGCGGCCCGGCGGAGAGCGGGCCCGACTGGTCCCCGGTGGACTGGCAGGCGTATCCGGACGAGGTCGTGGACCGGAAGTGGCGCAGCGAGGCCGCCCGGCTGCACCGGGTCCTGGACGCCATGGGCGTGCCTCCGGCGGCCGGTTCCGGTTCCGACCCGGTCTGCGCGGGTGTGCCGACGCTGGCGCGCGTGGTGGAGCATCTGTCCGGCGGTGGCAGCGGTGAGGAGCTCGCGGCCGGAATCAGCGCGGCCGTGGCCCGGGACGAGGCCCGTGCGCCCCGTCCCGCCGCCGGTGCGGGACCGGGCGGGGGCGCCGGGGCGCTGGACCCCTGGGGTCCGGATCCGCTTCCGCTTCTGCCGCTCCAGCCGCCCCGTACGGGCACGGAGCTGCTGGCCGACCACGTCGCGGCGATGGTCTGCTGCGCGGCGGTCGACACGGCGGGCGCGCGGCCGGGGCTGGACTGGCTGGACGGGCCCGCGCTGCTCGTGGACGGCGAGCGCCGGTCGGATCTCGGCAGCCCGGTGCTCAGCCTCGTCGAGGACGGCGACGCGGGACCGCTGCGGTCCTGGCTGACTTCGGTCGGTGTGCGTACCGACAAGCCCGTGCGTCTCGTCTGAAACACCGCTGGATGGACGGTTGTTGGCGTCTATGGACCCGAATATCCGGAATAACAGCTTCCGTTCACGTCAATTCGCGACGAACGGTGACGGAGTGCGTGCGTTATGTGATGTGCTGGGGACCGGCGCTGACAGTCGGCGCACCAGTGTTGTTCCGGGGGCCACAGGGAGGGATGCGTCATGGGGGCGGAGAACATTCGCCGTTGGGAATCCGGCGCCCTCGCGCACGCCGTAAGCGATCCTTTCGGCCAAGGACCGCTCCCCTGGCTGCGCGGCAGTGAGAACTACTTCGACGACACCGGGCAGGTCGTCCCCTGGTACGCCGACCCCACGCTCCCGCGCGGCGGCACCCGGACCGCCGACGACGTCCGGCGCCAGATCAAGGGCTTCATCTCGACCGGAGCCGCGGCCCCCGGCGAGGCGATCGACTTCCACATCACCGTGGACCCGCCCCAGCAGTTCTCCGTGGACATCTACCGGATCGGCCACTACGGCGGCGACGGCGCCGCCAAGATCACCACGAGCCCGCGGCTCTCCGGCATCGTCCAGCCGCCCCCGCTCACGGCCGACCGCACCGTCTCCTGCCACCACTGGTGGCAGTCCTGGCGCCTCCAGATCCCCTCGTACTGGTCGATCGGCGCGTACGTCGCGGTCCTCACCACGGCCGACGGGCACCGTTCCCACATTCCGTTCACGGTCCGCGACGACCACCCGGCCGATCTGCTGCTGGTGCTCCCGGACATCACCTGGCAGGCGTACAACCTCTACCCGGAGGACGGCCGGACCGGTGCCAGCCTGTACCACGCCTGGGACGAGCAGGGCCTGCTGCTCGGCGAGGAGGACGCGGCGGTCACCGTCTCCTTCGACCGCCCGTACGCGGGAGCCGGCCTGCCGCTCCACGTCGGCCACGCCTACGACTTCATCCGCTGGGCCGAGCGCTACGGCTACGACCTCGCCTACGCCGACACCCGGGATCTGCACGCCGGCCGCGTCGACCCCACCCGCTACCGGGGGCTGGTCTTCCCCGGCCACGACGAGTACTGGTCGGTGCCCATGCGCCGTACCGCCGAACGCGCCCGCGACCACGGCACGTCCCTCGTCTTCCTCTCCGCCAACACCATGTACTGGCAGGTCAGTCTGGCGCCGTCCGCGTCCGGAGTCCCCGACCGGCTGCTCACCTGCCGCAAGCGCCGGGGCCCCGGAAAGCCCGCGCTCTGGCGGGAGATCGACCGCCCGGAGCAGCAACTGCTCGGCATCCAGTACGCGGGCCGGGTCCCCGACCCCCATCCGCTCGTCGTGCGGAACGCGGAGCACTGGCTCTGGGACGCGACCGGTGCCGTGGAGGGCGACGCGATAGAGGGCCTGGTCGCCGGGGAGGCCGACCGCTACTTCCCGCGCACCTCGCTCCCCGAGCACGACAACCGCATCCTCCTCGCGCACTCGCCGTACCAGGACGGCGAGGGAGTCACCCGCCACCAGGAGACCTCGCTCTACCGGGCCCCGTCCGGCGCGCTGGTCTTCGCCTCCGGCACCTTCGCCTGGTCCCCGGCGCTCGACCGGCCCGGCCATGTCGATCCCCGCATCCAGCGCGCCACGGCCAACCTCCTCGACCGCATCTGCAAGCGCGCCTGAGGAAGCGGACGGCCGGTCCCGGACGCGTACCCCCTCCGCAGCCGCCCCCGCCCGGATACGGGACAATCGGAGCAGCTCCTGGATCAACCTACGCGGAGGCAGCGTGTCCGGATTTGTAGAAAAGCCCGAGCCCGTGCAGGTGCCGGGGCTCACCCACCTGCACACGGGCAAGGTGCGCGACCTGTACCGGAACGAGGCGGGTGACCTCGTCATGGTCGCCAGCGACCGGATCTCCGCGTACGACTGGGTCCTGCCCACCGAGATCCCCGACAAGGGCCGGGTCCTCACCCAGCTCTCCCTGTGGTGGTTCGACCAGCTCGCCGACCTCGTTCCGAACCACGTCCTGTCCACGGAGCTGCCCCCCGGCGCCCCGGCGGACTGGGCCGGCCGCATCACGGTCTGCCGCTCGCTGCGGATGGTCCCCGTCGAGTGCGTGGCCCGCGGCTATCTGACGGGCTCCGGACTGGCGGAGTACCAGGTCTCCCGCACCGTTTGCGGCCTCGCCCTCCCCGAGGGGCTGTCCGACGGCTCCGAACTGCCGGAGCCGATCTTCACCCCGGCCACCAAGGCGGCCGTCGGTGACCACGACGAGAACGTCAGTTACGAGGAAGTCGCCCGCCAGGTCGGCGAGGAGACCGCCGCCGCACTGCGCGCCACCACGCTCGCCGTGTACGGCCGGGCCCGTGACATCGCCCGCGAGCGCGGGATCGTCCTCGCGGACACCAAGTTCGAGTTCGGCTTCGCGCCCACCGCCGACGGCGGCGAGGAGCTGATCATCGCGGACGAGGTCCTCACCCCGGACTCCTCCCGCTTCTGGCCGGCCGCGTCCTGGGAGCCGGGCCGCGCCCAGCCGTCCTACGACAAGC
Source organism: Streptomyces sp. NPDC001515 (assembly GCF_053597115.1). NCBI lineage: Bacteria > Bacillati > Actinomycetota > Actinomycetes > Kitasatosporales > Streptomycetaceae > Streptomyces > Streptomyces sp. NPDC001515. Next base: position 86,322 of record NZ_JBSFHN010000031.1, on the reverse strand, counting down.
AGTTCGTCCGCGACTGGCTGACCTCGCCGGCCTCCGGCTGGGACCGCAGGAGCGAGCAGCCGCCGCCGGCGCTGCCCCAGGAGATCGTGGACGCCACCCGCGCCAAGTACCTGGAAGCGTACGAACTCCTCACCGGTACGCCCTGGAAGTAGGCGCCGCACCACGAAGAAGCCCCCGGCCGAAAGGCCGGGGGCTTCTTGCTGAACCGAGCGGACGACCAGGTTCGAACTGGCGACCTCAACCTTGGCAAGGTTGCGCTCTACCAACTGAGCTACGTCCGCAAGCGCCGAAGCGCGATGCCTACTATACCCATTCTCGCGGGCGGGAGAAACACACTTCCCCGGTACGGGCCCGCATGTGGCCGCCCTCACAGCATTCGGAGATCGAAAACGGGGGCACGACAAAGGCCCCGGTCGAAATGACCGGGGCCTTTGAACTGAGCGGACGACCAGGTTCGAACTGGCGACCTCAACCTTGGCAAGGTTGCGCTCTACCAACTGAGCTACGTCCGCAGAGCAACCACTCGGCTTTCACCGGTGGAGCGAGCACTACTCTACCTGATCCACCGGAGTGGTCGTGAAGAGCGATGCAGAGCGGGTGACAGGAATTGCACACTGCGCCTTCCCCCTGGAAGGGGGATGTTCTGCTACTGAACTACACCCGCACGCTGCGTCGGACTCGGCTTTTCGGCCTTGCCCTTCGGCGTGCTCCAGACTCTAGCCGACCTGCGGGGGTGTCGCGCAAGTCGGCCCCCGAGGGGTGTCGCCCCGGGGGCCGCTGACGGAGGGTCCGGCGCGCGCGCCGGCGGATCGGGCGCGGCCTCGGCCGGCTCAACCGGCTTGCTGGAACGCCTCGTAGACCTTCTTCGGGATCCGGCCGCGGGCCGGCACCTCCATCCGGTGCGAGCGGGCCCAGGCGCGGACCGCCGCGGGATCGGGCGCGAGCGAGGTGTGCCGGTACGCGGCGGGGGCCTTGCCGTGCCGGGCCGCCTTCGTCTGCTTGCGGCCGGCGGCGACGTACGGCGCGAGCGCCTTGCGCAGTTTCTTCGCATTGGACGGATTCAGGTCGATCTCGTACGACGTGCCGTCCAGGGCGAAGGTGACCGTTTCCGCCGCTGCTCCCCCGTCGATGTCGTCGGAGAGGGTGACCACTACGCGCTGAGCCACGGATATCGGTCCTTTCCTACGGCATCCGTGCCTGACATGCGCGGATACCGGCCTTCCGGCTGTGAGCGCGGATACGGCCGACCGGTGCCGGCCGTTTAGGGGCAATGCCGCTTTCCCCGGTAATCATTTGTACAGCGATGGATGCCGCATTGTGAAGCCCGCGCAATTCGATGCGCGTGTCAAGGTGCTTTGTGTGGTGCTGCTGAGGATTTTCCTCCCAAGATTTTCCGTGGCCGTTGTTGTGTCCGATATCTCCGCGTGATCTTGGCCTGTGGATATCTACCCGCGTAGAATTTCTGGCCAGGTACGCTGAGTGGAGCCGCGGGGGTCTGGGGAACCCCCCGGAGAAACAGCCGCACCACACCACCACACCGGGAGTGCCAGTGGCACGCGTCGTAGTCGACGTCATGCTCAAGCCCGAGATCCTCGACCCGCAGGGGCAGGCTGTGCAGCGTGCACTGCCGCGCCTCGGCTTCGAGGGAATCGCGGACGTACGTCAGGGAAAGCGTTTCGAGCTGGAGGTCGAGGGGCCGGTCGACGACGCCGCCCTCGCCCGTATTCACGAGATGGCCGAGACGTTCCTCGCCAACACCGTGATCGAGGACTTCACCGTGAAGGTGGAGAGCGCCGAGGAGTCGAAGTGACCGCTCGTATCGGAGTCGTCACCTTTCCGGGCACGCTGGACGACCAGGACAGCCTCCGGGCCGTACGGGTCGCCGGCGCCGAACCCGTATCGCTGTGGCACCGCGACAAGGACCTGCACCAGGTCGACGCGGTCATCCTGGCGGGCGGATTCTCCTACGGCGACTATCTGCGGGCCGGAGCGATCTCCCGCTTCTCGCCGGTCATGGAGACCGTGATCGAGCAGGCGAAGGCGGGCATGCCGGTCCTCGGCATCTGCAACGGCTTCCAGGTCCTCACCGAGGCGCACCTGCTGCCCGGCGCGATGCTGCGCAACAACCACCTCCACTTCATCTGCCGCGACCAGAAGCTGCGCGTGGAGAACGCGGAGACCGCCTGGACCTCGGACTACGCCGCCGGCCAGGAGATCTCCGTACCGCTCAAGAACATGGACGGCCGGTACACCGCCGACGAGCGCACGCTCGACGAGCTGGAGGCGGAGGGCCGCGTCGCCTTCCGCTACCTGGACGTGAACCCCAACGGCTCGCTGCGCGACATCGCCGGCATCACCAATGCCGCGGGCAACGTCGTCGGTCTGATGCCGCACCCGGAGCACGCCGTGGAGCCGCTGATCGGCACCGGTCGTACCGACGGTCTCGGTTTCTTCACCTCGATCATCAAGAAGCTGGTCAACGCATGAGCCTGGACACGGTCAAGCACGCGGCCGAAACCCCGGACACCGCGCAGCCCTGGAAGGAGCTCGGCCTCAAGGAGGACGAGTACGCCCGGATCCGCGAGATCCTGGGCCGCCGTCCCACCGGCGCCGAGCTCGCCATGTACTCGGTGATGTGGTCCGAGCACTGCTCCTACAAGAGCAGCAAGGTCCACCTCAAGCAGTTCGGCGAGAAGGCCCCCGCCAACGACGCCATGCTCGTCGGCATCGGCGAGAACGCCGGTGTGGTCGACGTCGGCCAGGGGTACGCGGTCACCTTCAAGGTCGAGTCGCACAACCACCCCTCGTACATCGAGCCCTACCAGGGCGCGGCCACCGGCGTCGGCGGCATCGTCCGCGACATCCTCGCCATGGGTGCCCGCCCGATCGCGGTCGTGGACCCGTTGCGCTTCGGCGCGGCCGACCACCCCGACACCAAGCGCGTCCTGCCGGGCGTCGTCGCGGGCATCGGCGGCTACGGCAACTGCCTGGGCCTGCCGAACATCGGCGGCGAGGTCGTCTTCGACGCCTGCTACCAGGGCAACCCGCTGGTCAACGCCGGCTGCATCGGCGTGATGAAGCACGAGGACATCCACCTCGCGAAGGCATCCGGGCCGGGCAACAAGGTCATCCTGTACGGCGCCCGCACGGGCGGCGACGGTATCGGCGGCGTCTCGGTGCTGGCCTCCGAGACCTTCGAGTCGACCGGTCCGGCCAAGCGCCCGGCCGTCCAGGTCGGTGACCCGTTCCAGGAGAAGCTCCTCATCGAGTGCACCCTGGAGATCTTCAAGGAGAAGCTCGTCGCGGGCATCCAGGACCTCGGCGGTGCCGGGCTCTCCTGCGCCACGTCCGAGCTGGCCTCCGCGGGCTCCGGCGGCATGCGCGTCGAGCTGGACACCGTGCCGCTGCGCGACTCCTCCCTCTCGCCGGAGGAGATCCTCATGAGCGAGTCGCAGGAGCGCATGTGCGCGATCGTCGAGCCGCAGCACGTGGACCGCTTCCTGGAGATCTGCGAGAAGTGGGACGTCATCGCCACTGTCATCGGTGAGGTGACCGAGGGCTCCCAGCTGGAGATCTTCTGGCACGGCGAGCAGATCGTGGACGTTCCGCCGCGGTCCGTCGCCCACGAGGGCCCGACCTACCACCGGCCGTTCGCCCGGCCGTCCTGGCAGGACGCGCTCCAGGCCGACGACGCCGGCAAGCTGGCCCGCCCGGCGAACGGCGCCGAGCTGCGCGAGCAGGTCCTCAAGCTGGTCGGTTCGCCGAACCAGGCCTCGAAGTCCTGGATCACGGACCAGTACGACCGGTTCGTGCAGGGCAACACCGTGCTCGCGATGCCCGAGGACGCGGGCATGGTCCGCATCGACGAGGAGTCCAACCTCGGCGTGGCCATGGCGACCGACGGCAACGGCCGGTACGCGAAGCTCGACCCGTACACCGGCGCCCAGCTCGCGCTGGCCGAGTCGTACCGCAACGTCGCGGCCTCCGGTGCCAAGCCGCTGGCGATCTCGGACTGCCTGAACTTCGGTTCGCCCGAGGACCCGGACGTCATGTGGCAGTTCGCGGAGGCCACCCGTGGTCTCGCGGACGGCTGCCTGGAGCTGGGCACCCCGGTCACCGGCGGCAATGTGTCGCTGTACAACCAGACCGGCGAGACGGCGATCCACCCGACGCCGGTCGTGGCCGTGCTCGGCGTGATCGACGATGTGACCCGGCGCACGCCGGTCGCCTTCGCGGAAGAGGGGCAGCTCCTCTACCTGCTGGGCGAGACGCACGAGGAGTTCGGCGGCTCGGCCTGGTCCGAGGTCGTCCACAACCACCTCGGCGGCCTGCCGCCCAAGGTCGACCTGGGCCGCGAGAAGCTGCTCGGCGAGATCCTGATCTCGGCGTCCCGCGACGGCATGATCGACGCGGCGCACGACCTGTCCGACGGCGGTCTGGTCCAGGCGGTCACCGAGTCCTGCCTGCGCGGCGGGAAGGGTGCCCGGCTGGTCGTGCCGGACGGACTGGACGCCTTCACGTTCCTGTTCTCCGAGTCGGCGGGGCGCGCGGTCGTCTCGGTTCCGCGCAGCGAGGAGCTCCGCTTCACCGACATGTGCGGGGCGCGGGGACTGCCCGTGACCCGGATCGGTGTCGTGGACGGTGACGCCGTCGAGATCCAGGGCGAGTTCAGCATCCCGCTGAGCGAGCTGCGTACGGCGCACGAGGGGACGATCCCCGCACTGCTCGCCTAGGACGCCGACGGGGACGAGCCCCGTCACCCCTCACCGAAGCCCCCGCCGGGCCCGATCCGGCGGGGGCTTCGGCATGTCGTTTTGCGGAACCCCTTGACGGACATTACGTAATTACGTAACTCTTGAGGAATGGAGCTGGAAGAACGCGTCTCGGAGCTGGAGCGACGGCTTGAGGCCTTGGTGGGGGAGCGGCCCGAAGCGGCCCGGAAGCCGGTGGATGCCGATTTCTGGGCGCTGGAGGGGCTGAAGGAGGAGCTGTCGGAGGCCGGGGCGGCGGACGGCGGGGTGTTGTACACGGGCGCGGTGCGCCTGCCGACGGGCGAGCGCTACGAATGGCAGTACGGCGCGCTGACCACGCAGTTGCTGGCCTCCGGGCCCGAGGGGGAGGCGGAGGGCGGGGGGTCCGACTGGGCCGACGCGGCCGAGTCGTTCGCCGCGCTCGGGCACCCGGTGCGGCTGCGGCTGCTCCGGGAGATCCTCGGCGGCCGGCGTACGGCGGCGGAGCTGGCCGCGCTGGACGAGACCGGGACCACGGGCCAGATCTACCACCATCTGCGCCAGCTGACGGGCGCGGGCTGGCTCCGGACGAAGGGGCGGGGGAAGTACGAGGTTCCGGGGGCCCGTGTGGTGCCCCTGCTGGTGGTCCTCACGGCGGCCAAGCCGTGAGGAGCGCGCGAGCACGCTGAATCAGGGTCGCGACCGGGGGCCGACCGAGGACCGGAGCGATGACCAGACCGACTGTCAGGGGGATGTCATGTCTGTCCGCAAAACCGTCATGGTGCTGTACCGCGCCTGCGTGCTGATCTTCTTCGCCATGGTGCTGCTCCGGTTCATCGTCCACCCGTCGTATCCGTCCTGGCTGACCTGGACGCCGATGGCCGCCTCGGTGCTGCTCGTCCTGGCGGCGGGCCGCGGGGCGCGGGCGGCGAAGGCGGACCCGCCCCCGGCCGTCGAGGTCGAGGCTCCGGTGTCCGGGCTGTGGACCGCGCTGAACAGCCCGGCGAGCCGGGTGCCCAGCCACGGCATCCACACCTATGGGCAGACCTACGCGATCGACATCGTGGCGGAGCGACGGGAGGAGCCCCTCCTGCCGCTCCGGAAGGACGGCCGAGAGGCGGGGAGCGCGGACGGGGGAGCGGGTGGGACGCGTCCGAAGTTCCACGTGCTGTGGCCCCTCGCCCAGCGCAACCGCGACTTCCCGGCCTTCGGCGCCCCGCTGCTCGCGGTGGCGGACGGCACGGTGGTCCGCGCCTCGCACGTCCGGCGCGACCACCTCAGCCGGAACTCGCTGCTGGGGCTGCTCTATCTGATGGTGGTCGAGGCTTCGCTACGGGATGTGGTCGGACCCGGGGCCGTGGTGGGGAACCACGTGGTGCTGGATCTCGGCGACGGTACGTACGCGCTGTACGCGCATGTGCGGCACGGCTCGCTCCGGGTCCGGGTGGGCGACACCGTGCGGGCGGGACAGCAGCTGGCCGAGTGCGGGAACTCGGGGAATTCCACCGAACCGCATGTCCATTTCCAGTTGATGGACCATCCCGACCCCGATGTGGCGATAGGAATTCCGTTCACCTGGCGCGGAATAGGCGTGCCGGCCAACGGCCGGACGTTCACCGCCGGGAGGGCGACGAACGTGGACGGGGGCCGGGACCCGGGGGCCGGCCCCCGGGAGGCCGCCGGTGTCGATCGGGGCACGGACCCCGAGGGGGCCCTTGCGCCGGCCCTCGGACGGGAGCCGGCGGGGGAGTCGTCGCGGGAGGCGGGACCGGCTCAGGCGGGCTGACCCCGGGTGGCACCGGGGAGCCGGACGGCCAGGAGGAAGGCCACGGCCATCACGGCGGCGGCGCATCCGAAGACCAGATGGGTGGAGGTGGTGAACGCCTCCAGCGCCCGGCGGTGGGCGGATCCGGTGAGTCCGACGATGTCGCTGGTCGTGCCGCCCGGCCCCAGGGACGCGTACATCCTGCTGAGGAGGGTGCCGAAGACGGAGGCGCCGAGGGCGGTGCCGAGGGCCTGGAAGAAGCGGAGTCCCGTGGTGGCGACGCCCAGTCGGCCGGCGGGGACCGTGTGCTGGATCAGCTGGATGAGCTGGCCGACGAGCTGGCCGAAGCCGAGCCCCAGCAGGAGCATCGTGGCGCGGACCGTCCACGGGCCGGTGTCGGTGCCGAGGGTGGCCAGCAGGGCGAGGGCGGCCGAGGCGAAGGCGGCACCGCTGACGACGAAGGTCTTCTGCGACCAGCCCATGGCGACGAGGCGTCCCGAGGCGAGGCCGATGACGGTCATGCCGATCGCCATGGGGACGAGGAAGAGCCCGGCCGACGTCGCGGCCACACCGCGGACGACCTGGAGGTAGATCATGACGTAGACGATGGACCCCATCATCGCGACGCCGGCCAGCCCCTGGATGGCGAAGCCGTAGCGGACCGGGCGGATGGAGAACAGTCCGAGCGGCAGGATCGGCTCGGCCGCGGTGGACTGGCGGCGCAGGAAGAGGACGAGGGTGGCGACGGCGGCGGCCAGCAGCCCGATGATCTGCGGCGAGGACCAGGCGTAGTGCTGGCCGCCCCACTGGGCGACCAGGAGCAGCGCGGTGGAGAAGGAGGCGGCGAGCCCGGCGCCCAGGAAGTCGATCCGGTGACGGGAGGTGGCGGTGGGGGGATTCAGGACCACGGCGGCGGTGACCAGGACCGCCAGACCGACCGGCAGATTGACCAAGAAGATCCATCGCCATCCGGCGTGGTCGGCGAGGACACCGCCGAGCCAGGGGCCGATCGCCATGCCCGCGCCGGCGATGACTCCGCCGAGGTTGCCGCCCCGTCCCGGGCCCTTCCCGCTCGCCGCGTCCTCCGTGCCGATCTGGTGCAGCACCACCATGGTGATGCTCATCAGCCCGCCGCCGCCGATGCCCTGGAAGGCGCGGGCGGCGATGAGTTCGCCCATGGATCCGGCCGCCCCGCAGAGGGCGGAGCCGGTCAGGAAGGTGGCGAGCGCCCCGATGAGGACGCGCTTCGAGCCGAGGGTGTCGCAGAGCTTTCCGTAGAGGGGGAGCGCGGCGGTCGCGGCGAGTTGGTAGGCGGCGATGAGCCAGGGGATCCGGTCGACACCGTGGACGGGGTCGAGGTCGTGGACGATCGGCACGGTCGCCGAGGACACGATGTTCGAGTCCAGCACGGCCAGCAGGATCGTGACGACGCAGAGCACCAGCGCGACGGTCCGCCGGCGGGCGGAACCGGTCCGGGGGCCGGGGCCTTGGGGGCCGTGGGACGAGGCCGGGTACGTGGACCGGGCCGGGGGCGGGGTGGGGGGCGCGGTTCTGGCGGTGGTGCTCGCGGTGGTGGCGTCGGCGTCGGGTGTGGATGCGGGCATGGCGGGGCTCCCCTCAGGGGCGGCGGGTGCCGCTGTGGTCGGGTTCCACTCTCCCAATGAATCTATACCGGGTCAATGTTTCATCTGAGATTAAATTTCATCCTGGTACAGTGATGCCATGACCGAGGTGATGGGCCTGCGCGAACGCAAGAAGATCCAGACACGGCGACGCCTGCTCTCCGAGGCCACACGGCTGTTCGGTGAGCGCGGATTCGACGAGGTCTCGGTCGCGGAGATCGCCGAGGCCGCCGAGGTGTCGAAGATGACCGTCTTCAATTACTTCGGCAGCAAGGAGGACTTGGTCTTCGCGCCGATGGAGACGCACATCGGGGACGTCGCGGATGTCGTACGCCGCCGGGCGCCCGGTGAGTCGGTGGTGGTGGCGGTCCGGCGCCAGTTCATGGCCTCCATCGCGGAGCGCGATCCGGCGGTGGGGATGAGCGATGCGCCGGTGGCACTGGGGCTCGTCCGGCTGATCCAGCAGACGCCGTCGCTGATGGCCAGGGGACACGCCGTGTTCGTGCGGACCTTCGAGCTGCTCACCGAGGTCCTGGTCGAGGAGGGGGAGGACCCGGCCGTCGCCCGGATCGTGGCGACCCAGGTGATCGGCACGCGCAACGCGCTGATCACCGAGAACCACCGGCGGCTGCTGGCGGGGGAGTCGGCCGACGCGATGGCCGCCGACGCGACGGCGCTCGCGGAGCGCGGATTCGACCTGCTGGAGCGGGGCCTGGGCGACTTCGGGGCGCGGGCGTGACAGCGGGAGCGGCCTGCGGGGCCGACTGAGCGGGAGCCGGTGGGCGGGAAGGCCGTAGGCTCCGGTGCATGCCGCCGTCCCAGAAGCGCGCCCGCCGCTACGACCCTGCCAGGACCCGCACGGCGGTTCTGGCGCAGTTCGCCCATGTCCGGACCGCTGTAGGGGCGTTGACGCCCCGGCAGTTGGACGGGCCGAGCGGGCTCGGTGACTGGACGGTGCGTGAGCTGGCCGTCCATCTGACCATGGCCCTCTCGCACGTCTGCCGGACCCTGGAGCTGCCGGAGCCGGCGGTGGGGAAACCGGACGTGACCCTGGTGGAGTGGCCGTTCTCCACGGCGGCGCGGGCGGACGCGATCGCCGACGACACCGTAGCGATCGCGGCGGACCATCCGGACCTGGACGCGCTGTACGCGGAGGTGGCGCGGCGCTTCGAGGCCGCGATCTCCGGAGTGCCGGATGACCGGCTGCTGGCCACCCGGGTCGGCGCCATGCGGTTCGGGGACTTCCTCGTCACCCGCACCGTGGAACTGGTCGTCCACACCTACGACCTCAACGAGGCGGCGGGGCTCGGCATCCCCTACGACCGCCAGGCGCTCGCCGCGTGCACCCGGTTGCTGGCCGACGCCCTGGCGGAGAAGGCGCCGGGCGCATCCGTCGAGGTGCGGATCCCGCCCTTCGCGGTCGTCCAGTGCGTCCAGGGCCCCCGGCACACGCGGGGGACACCACCCAACGTGGTCGAGACCGATCCGCTCACCTGGATCCGCCTCGCCACCGGCCGGGCCCGCTGGGCGACGGAACGGGACGCCGCCAAGGTCAGCGCGAGCGGCGAGCGCGCCGACCTGGACGCGTTGCTGCCGTTGATGGGGTGATCCCGGGGGACAACGGGGGCCGGGGGCCCGGGGCAGGGGCTCCGGAGGGCCGGGCCCCCGGAGGGCCGGGCCCCCGGAGGGCTGGGGCCCGGACGCCTCGGGGGCCCCGAAGGTCCGGGTCCCCCGAGCTTCCCGGCCCCGAGCTGCCCGGATCCCGAGCTTCCCGGCCCCCGCGCTCCCCAGCCCCCAGGTCCGCTGACGATCAGGCCGTCTTCGGGTACGGGAGGAGTTGTGCGTTCGTGGATTCCCAGGCGGTGCGGAGGGAGGCGAGCAGTTCCGGTTCGGCGGCGGCGCGGTCGGCCTGTTCGCGCTGGTCCTGGGCCAGGTTGAAGAGCTGGTCGCTGCCGCCCTTGCCCCGGTAGTACTTCCAGTCGCCGCGCCGCAGCGCGCGCTCCCCGCGTACGCGCCAGAAGAGGTCGCGCTCCTTTGGGCGCTCACCGCGCAGCAGATAGCCGGCGAGGCTGATGCCGTCGAGCGGGTAGGCGGGATCGGGGCGGGCTCCGCCGAGTTCCAGCAGGGTGGCCGTCCAGTCGGGCGAGAACAGGGGCAGGTCGCTCACCTGGTTCGGGTCGATGCGGGCGGGCCAGCGCAGGACGGCCGGGACGCGGATGCCGCCCTCCTGGAGGGAGCTCTTGTTGCCGGAGAGCGGCCACTGGTACGAGAAGCGCTCGCCGCCGTTGTCGCTGGCGAAGAAGACGAGGGTGTCCTCCTCCTGGCCGGACCGCTTCAGCGCCTTGAGGACCTCACCGACCGACCGGTCCAGGTCCTCGACCATCTCCTTGTACTTGGCGAGCGAGCCGCCGTCCGCGTGGAACAGCCCGCCGAGGCCGCCCTGCTTGATCTTCCGGACGATCTCGGCGCTCTCTGCGGTGTCGCCCTCGGCTATCCAGGGCCAGTGCGGGGTGGTGAAGTTGAGGTTGAGGAGCCAGGGCGTGGAGTGGTCGCGCTGGACGTACTCGCTGGCGCGCTCGGTGAGGATGCGCGTGTAGTACCGCAGGTCCTTGTACTCGGCGTCGCCCTCGTACAGGTCGTACTCACCGCCCAGTCCGAGCTTCGAGTAGTACTCCAGCGCCCCGCCGAAGTTGCCGAAGAACTCGTCCCAGCCCGACTTGGTGGGGCTGTAGTCCGGCAGGTAGCCGCAGTGCCACTTGCCGATCAGCGCGGTCGCGTACCCGGCACCGCGCAGCAGCGAGGCGAGCGTGGGATGGGTGGGTTCGAGGCCGACGGACCGGTCCGCGATGGGTTCGGCGAGACCGCCCTTCGTACGCCCCGGATAGCGGCCGGTGTAGAGGCTGAACCGGGTCGGCGAGCAGGTGGCGGACCCGGCGTACGCGTCCGTGAACCGGACTCCCTGACGGCCGAGGCGGTCCAGGTTCGGGGTGCGGATGTCCGGCGCACCGTACGAGGAGAGGTCGGCCCAGCCGAGGTCGTCACCGAGGATGAACAGGATGTTGGGCCGCCGGGCGTGCCTGCCCCGGGCCGCGCGGAAGGGCTTCTCGTGGGCGTTCGGCCCGTGCTGCCCGGCCGGTGCGGCGGTGGCGGGGGCGGCGGAGAGGCCGACCGCCGCCGTGGCGGCCGTCGCGCCGACGGCCGTTCCGAAGGCGCGCCGCGTCAGGGGCTGGCGGGAAGGGGCGTTGTCCGGTTCCGAGGTAGGCATGTCTGCTCCGAGGCAGTGCGGGGCCCGCCGCCGTCGAGGGCGGCGCAGGCCGGAGGGGCCGGTCCGGGGTACGCACCCGGAACGGCAGGGCAGAAAGGCTCAGATCAGAGAGGGACGCGACGGGCGAGAGCGGGGCCGGTGCGGGGGCCGGTCGGCAGGACGCACCGCGAGGGCCCGGCCCACGGGGCCGGTCTGCCGGGAGAACGGCGGGCAGCCGAGCACGGGCAGCCGAGCGCGGACAGCAGAGCACGGCAGCCGAGCGGCCGGCCGGGTATGCACCCGGAGTACCACCGACCACGGACCACCGACCACCACGGGCCGCTGACCACGGACGACCACGGACGCCCACGGACCACGCGGGTTACGGGCTGCGAATGACCACCGATTGCGGCTCCGAGCCGCACGACACACCCCTCAGGCGCGCCGGTCGCGTCAGGCGCGGCGACAGAGGGCGCTCGACACACGTCCCAGATCGACGTGGCGGCGCTCCACGAGCGTGACCGTGCGGTCACCGAGGGGCTGCATGGGGGAGGAGCCTGCCAACGAGGCATGCCCGTGTCAACGACGGTCTCGCCCTTCGGACACTTCGTCCGCTCCTCGGGCACCCCCACCGCGCCCCCGGACCACGCGGAGCCCGGCGCCCCCACGCGCCCCCGCGAAGCACCCCGGCCCCCGCGAGCCCCGCGAACCATCCGGAATTCCCCACCCGCCCCAGAAGCCCCATACCGCCCTCCCCGCCCCCCGCCCCGATGTGAGGCTCGCCACGAAACAGGCGTTCGGCCAGGGTGTGCGGCGGGGCGGTCCGCGGCTTCACGGAGTGCCACGAAGGGGGCCGGGAAGCGGCCGGGAAGCGGGGGAATCGATGGCCGGAACCTGTCGGTAACCCGGAATTCGTCCGGGCGGCGCGGGCTCGGGGGCCGTTGGGGGCCTTGGTCCGGACCGAAGCGATGATCACTCAACGTCACTGGTCGATGTGGCCCGAAAGGGGGGTCGCGGGGCGTTCCGTCCGTGCTCCGGCGCGGTGTCCCCAATTCGGACCAGTGGTCGATCTCGCCTACACTCGGTGGCGTGCCTCGTGGTGATGGACGACTCAACCACGACCTGCTCCCCGGAGAGAAGGGCCCCCAGGACGCTTGCGGCGTCTTCGGTGTCTGGGCTCCGGGCGAAGAGGTCGCCAAGCTCACCTATTTCGGACTGTATGCCCTGCAGCACCGTGGACAGGAGTCCGCGGGCATCGCAGTGAGCAACGGGTCCCAGATCCTGGTCTTCAAGGACATGGGACTGGTCTCGCAGGTCTTCGACGAAACGTCTCTGGGATCGCTCCAGGGCCATATCGCGGTCGGTCATGCCCGCTACTCCACCACCGGTGCCTCGGTGTGGGAGAACGCGCAGCCGACGTTCCGTGCGACCGCGCACGGCTCGATCGCCCTGGGTCACAACGGCAACCTGGTCAATACGGCCCAGCTCGCGGAGATGGTCGCCGACCTTCCGCGCAAGGACGGCCGCGCCACCCAGGTCGCCGCGACGAACGACACCGATCTGGTGACCGCGCTGCTCGCCGGCCAGACCGACGACGACGGCAAGCCGCTCACGATCGAGGAGGCCGCCGCCAAGGTGCTTCCCGAGGTGCGGGGCGCCTTCTCGCTCGTCTTCATGGACGAGCACACCCTCTACGCCGCCCGTGACCCGCAGGGCATCCGCCCGCTGGTCCTCGGCCGGCTGGAGCGCGGCTGGGTGGTGGCCTCCGAGTCCGCCGCCCTGGACATCTGCGGTGCCAGCTTCGTCCGCGAGATCGAGCCGGGCGAGATGGTCGCCATCGACGAGAACGGTCTGCGGACCTCTCGATTCGCGGAAGCGAAGCCCAAGGGCTGTGTCTTCGAGTACGTCTACCTGGCGCGCCCCGACACCGACATCGCCGGACGCAACGTCTACCTCTCCCGCGTGGAGATGGGCCGCAGGCTGGCGGCCGAGGCCCCCGTCGAGGCCGATCTGGTCATAGCGACGCCGGAATCCGGCACCCCCGCGGCCATCGGCTACGCGGAGGCGAGCGGCATCCCGTTCGGCGCCGGACTGGTCAAGAACGCCTATGTCGGCCGGACCTTCATCCAGCCGTCCCAGACCATCCGGCAGCTGGGCATCCGCCTCAAGCTGAACCCGCTCAAGGAAGTCATCAAGGGCAAGCGCCTGGTGGTCGTCGACGACTCGATCGTCCGCGGCAACACCCAGCGCGCGCTCGTCCGGATGCTCCGCGAGGCCGGCGCCGCCGAGATCCACATCCGGATCTCCTCGCCCCCGGTGAAGTGGCCCTGCTTCTTCGGCATCGACTTCGCGACCCGCGCCGAGCTGATCGCCAACGGCATGTCCGTCGAGGAGATCGGCACGTCCATGGGCGCCGACTCGCTCGCGTACATCTCGATCGACTCGATGATCGAGGCGACGACGATCGACAAGCCGAACCTGTGCCGCGCCTGCTTCGACGGCGAGTACCCGATGGAGCTCCCGGACCCGGAGCTGCTCGGCAAGCAGCTGCTGGAGACCGAGCTGGCGGCAGGCCCCGCGGCGACCGCGGCGGCCGACGCCCTGCGCCGTCCGTGACCCGGACCGCTCGGCAGTCCTCCCACCGGCCCCGTACTTCCACACGAAAGATCCCGGGCAATGTCTGAGACAACAGGTGCTTCCTACGCGGCAGCGGGCGTCGACATCGAGGCCGGCGACCGCGCCGTAGAGCTGATGAAGGAGTGGGTCAAGAAGACCCAGCGCCCCGAGGTCGCCGGCCTCGGCGGCCTGGGTGGCTTCGCCGGACTCTTCGACGCCTCGGCGCTCAAGCGCTACGAGCGTCCGCTGCTCGCCTCCGCCACCGACGGCGTCGGCACCAAGGTCGACCTCGCCCGCCAGATGGGCGTGTACGACACGATCGGTCACGACCTGGTCGGCATGGTCGTGGACGACCTCGTCGTCTGCGGTGCCGAACCGCTCTTCATGACCGACTACATCTGCGTCGGCAAGGTGCACCCCGAGCGGGTCGCGGCCATCGTCAAGGGCATCGCCGAGGGCTGTGTGCTGGCCGGCTGCGCCCTGGTCGGCGGCGAGACCGCCGAGCACCCCGGACTGCTCGGCGCGGACGACTTCGACGTCGCCGGTGCCGGTACGGGGGTCGTCGAGGCCGACCGCCTGCTCGGCCCGGACCGCATCCGCAAGGGCGACGCCGTCATCGCCATGGCGTCCTCCGGTCTTCACTCCAACGGGTACTCGCTCGTGCGCCACGTCGTCTTCGACCGGGCCGGCTGGACGCTGGACCGCCAGGTCGAGGAGTTCGGCCGGACGCTCGGCGAGGAGCTGCTGGAGCCGACCAGGATCTACTCCCTGGACTGCCTGGCGCTGACCCGTACGACCGAGGTGCACGGCTTCAGTCACGTCACCGGCGGCGGTCTGGCCAACAACCTGGCCCGGGTCGTCCCCGACCACCTGCACGCTTCGGTGGACCGCTCCACCTGGACGCCCGGCGCGGTCTTCGACCTGATCGGCAAGACCGGACAGGTCGAGCAGCTGGAGCTGGAGAAGACGCTCAACATGGGCGTCGGCATGATCGCGATCGTCCCGGAGGAGTCCGTGGACGCGGCGCTGACGACCCTGGCCGACCGCGGCGTCGAGTCCTGGGTCGCCGGTGAGATCACCGACCGCGGCGACCGTACGACGGGCGCGGAGCTCGTGGGCGGGTACGCGCGCTGAGCACGGGCGCGCGGGATGCCGTCGGGCGGCGGACGGGCCGGACGACCGGTCCGTCCGCACGCCGGGGCGGCAGGATCACCAAGCCGGGCGCACGGTCGACGATAGCCCTGTGGCCGTCCGGATCGGGACAGCACAAAACCCGGTCCGGGACGGGCCCGGACCGGGTCGTTGTGTCAGCGCGAGGTCAAGCGCCGCGGCGCTTGGACGACGGACCGGACTGGTCGTCCTGGTCCTCGTCATCGTCGTCGTTGTACAGATCCGCGTACTGTGCGTACGGGTCATCTTCCTCGTCGTCATCCTCGAACGGCTCCGCGTTCGGTGGTTGACTCGAAGTCGATGCGCCCAGCTCACTGGCCAGACGCGACAGGTCCGTCCCGCCGCTGCTGTACTTCAGCTGGCGGGCGACCTTTGTCTGCTTGGCCTTTGCCCGGCCGCGCCCCATGGCTCGACCCCCTCGGTGACGGGGCTCGACGGCCCCAGAGTCTTGACACGCGTTCATGTTTCAGGACGGACTCTCGGCAGAGAGACCGTGCCTGTAGTGCTTTAACGGTACCTGCTTCCGCGGCCCTACGGTACGCCGCCCGCATCACGTGCCCCGGAAGAGGACCCGCGAAGAGCTATGTCCTCGCTGGTCAACTGCGATTTTAACCTCTTCCGGGCAGGCGACCCGCCGACCGGCGTGAGTCTTCTCTCGCCGGCCAGCGGGCCGCCGTCCGTACGCGGGGTGCGACGCCGCTCGTGCGGCGTCCGTGCGATCAGCCGCGGCGGGCTTCGGCCATCCGCTGCTCGGCGAGCCGGTCGGCCGCGGCGGCCGGCGGAATGCCGTCTTCCTTCGCTCGCGCAAAGATCGCGAGCGTGGTGTCGAAGATCTTCGACGCCTTCGCCTTGCAGCGGTCGAAGTCGAACCCGTTCAGCTCGTCGGCGACCTGGATGACGCCGCCGGCGTTCACCACGTAGTCGGGGGCGTACAGGATCGAGCGCTCCGCCAGGTCCTTCTCGACGCCCGGGTGTGCCAGCTGGTTGTTGGCCGCGCCGCAGACCACGGAGGCGGTGAGCACCGGGACGGTCGCGTCGTTGAGCGCGCCGCCGAGCGCGCACGGGGCGTAGACGTCCAGGCCCTCGGTCCGGATCAGCGCCTCGGTGTCCGCCGCGACGGCCACCTCCGGGTGCCGGTCGGTGATCCGGCGGACGGACTCCTCGCGCACATCGGTGATGACGACCTCGGCACCGTCCGCGAGCAGGTGCTCGACGAGGTGGTGCCCCACCTTGCCGACGCCGGCGACCCCCACTTTCCGGCCACGCAGCGTCGGGTCGCCCCACAGGTGCTGGGCCGAGGCGCGCATGCCCTGGAAGACGCCGTACGCGGTGAGCACCGAGGAGTCGCCGGCGCCGCCGTTCTCGGGGGAGCGGCCGGTGGTCCAGCGGCACTCGCGGGCGACGACGTCCATGTCGGCGACGTAGGTGCCGACGTCACAGGCCGTCACGTAGCGCCCGCCGAGCGAGGCGACGAAGCGGCCGTAGGCCAGGAGCAGTTCCTCGGTCTTGATCTGCTCGGGGTCACCGATGATGACCGCCTTGCCGCCGCCGTGGCCGAGCCCGGCCATGGCGTTCTTGTAGGACATGCCGCGCGCCAGGTTCAGCGCGTCCGCGACGGCCTCCTGCTCGGTGGCGTACGGATAGAAGCGGGTGCCGCCGAGGGCCGGGCCCAGGGCGGTGGAGTGGATGGCGATGACCGCCTTGAGACCGCTGGCGCGGTCCTGGCAGAGAACGACCTGTTCGTGGCCGCCCTGGTCCGAGTGGAACAGGGTGTGCAGTGCATCTACAGGCGCGCCGGTTACATCGGTCACTGTGGTGACTCCCAAGTACGAAGCGGCGGAAGGCCCTCCTGAAGGTGGGGAGGGCCCCGGACCGGCCGGCACGGACGGTCCGATGGGCACGAGGGTAAGTCCTCCCGGGGCGCGGATCGGCGCGAGTGCCGTGGATCACCCCCTACGGGAGTACGGGCGTGACACGATCGCTGCATGTCGGTGGTGTCTTCGGTGCGGGTCCCGTACGCGTCCTACCTCCGGGTCTACGAGCCGCTGGCCGCCTTCCCGGAGGCCGAGCGCGCGCACTGGACCCGCTACGCGAGCGGGGGGCGGATTCCCACCGCCCAGGACGAACTGCGGCGGTCGCTCGCGGACTTGGCGGCGACCCCGCCCGTGGGCGTGCCGGCGCACGAGAGCGGGGACGCGTTCGTCGCCGAGGTGGACGGTGTGGTGTGCGTCTGCCCGTGGCGGACCCGGCTACGGGGCTGGCTGGCGCTGGAGGGGCTGGCGGAGCTGTTCCCCGGGCCGGTGCTCGACGCGGTGCTGCCCCCGGTGGTGCGCGGGCAGGCCGCCGCCGATCACGAGCGGTGGTCGGCGCGCAATCCGGACGCCCGGCCGTGGATCAGGACCGCGGTGTGGCAGGTGCCGGTGCGCTGGTTCGTGCTGTTCGCGGACGAGGAGCGGGACTACCGGGAGGCGGACGGGGGCGGCGAGCCGGCCGTGCTGCGCTACCGGACGCCGATGGTCCAGGCGCGGCGCCGGCTGGCGCGGGCGCTGCGGACGCTGCGCGAGTCCATGGACGAGGGCCCGCTGACCGAGGGGCTGGTGGACGTGGGCCGCTGGCTGGAGGAGTTCCATCCCCGGGCCCTGGTGGAGCTGGACTACGGCGGGCTGGTGCACGCGCTGCCGGCGAAGGAGCTCCTGGCGGACCGGAGCGCGGCGGACGTGGCCGAGGGCATCGCGGCGCTCGGCGCCGGGGACGCGGAGCTGGCCGGCGAGGCGTACGCGCGTCTCGCGGAGCGCTGGCGGGCCGTGAGGGACCGTCAGTTCGCGAACTGACGTCCGCTGAACCGGTGACGCGTGTGACACGTGTGGGTGAAGGTGCGGGAGCGTACGGGAGTGGTCCGGGACCTACGTCCCGAACCGGGCCTTTGCCTCAACCGTGATGGATAGCACTTACGGGGCCCTTGCGCCCTTCCCTACTCCTCGTGCCAAAATAGGACAAGGAGTCCGGGGAGGGCTCCATCCGTCCAAGTATGGGCGGATTGCTCTGCATTGCACGCTATGGGGGGTCTGACGACTCCTGATCGCTCTGTGACTGATCGTCACGGTGGTGTGACTGTCCGCTATGGCATGGTCCATCGGCTTCCGTCGCTGATGAACACCTGGGAGGGCAATTCCATCGGTTTGGCCGACGTGGCTGGACGGATGGTGTAGTTGTAGTGCCGAGGACAAGCCGTTCGTCCTATAACCGACTCGGCCCGCGTCCGCCATTTCGGGCAACGCGGGTCAAGGTGCAGAATTTAGAGGAAAGAACCGAGATGGTTCGGTTCTCCCGAGGAGGCCGCTCATGACCGCTCGCACCCCTGATGCCGAGCCGCTGCTGACCCCGGCTGAGGTTGCCACGATGTTCCGCGTGGACCCGAAGACGGTGACCCGTTGGGCCAAGGCAGGCAAGCTCACGTCCATCCGCACGCTCGGTGGACACCGCCGGTACCGCGAGGCAGAGGTCCGCGCACTGCTTGCGGGTATTCCGCAGCAGCGCAGCGAGGCCTGATCCACCCCTGTCGCGCCGCTTCACCCCTGGGCTTTTTGGGTCCCCCAACCCGATTGACCCACCCATAGCTCCATATGACGGGCGCCCGCCCCAACGGGCGCCGTACCTGTGTCTCACGGGCCTCGTCATCAGATCGCGCTGGACTCCGCCGGGTCCAGCGCGATCTTTTTTGTGCGCGCGGGGGCTGCCGGGGTGCGTCGGGGGTATGCCGGGTCGGTCGTCCGGAGGCCGCGGAAGCCCGGTCGGGCCGGCGGGGAAAACCGGGCGTCCGGTTGGCTCCGAGGGCCTTCGGGGCGCCTTCGGGGGCTTCCCGGGCGGACCCTCACCGAGTGGTGCAATTGCACATATTAAATTCGCCACTTGTAGGAAGGGCGTAAAGTCGACCCTTCTCAAAACTGATCGAGTGACACCCGTCACATCGCATGGCTCTTGCCAACTACGAGCCTGCCACTGTGTACCCGTGGAAAGCCACGCCATTGGTCACGTGGCGGGAGGACTTTCGTCCCGGGTCCGCGGAGACGGAGGGCGGCTGCCCGGCGTGCGCCCCGGCGTCCCGGACGGCTCGACCGTGCCGCGCGGGTCCCTGACGGCCTCCACGGCCCGTGAGGGCGCCCCTGCGGCTGTTCCCGCACCCGGGGCGGCCCCCGGGGCGTCCGCAGCCGTCACGGGCTCCATGGCCAGCCGCAGCAGCCGCGCGCACACCGCGCAGTGCCGGGTCAGATGACGCAGGCCCGCGGCCGCCGCCAGATGGGCGCGCAGCAGGGCGCCCGTCTCGTGCCGGGGCCGCCGCCCCGGGGACGGCTCCTCGGTGCCCGGTCCGGCCGTCGGGAACTCCGCGCCCGTGGATGCCGCCATCCGCGCCACCTCCCGGTGGATGCGTGCCGCCCCGCCCGGGAAACCGGGAGCAGCCCTGGTTTCTGAGTACTCGTCGCCCGCCGCCGCGGTCAAGACGCACGGAAGCCCGGATCCAGAGGATCCGGGCTTCCGTTACTGCGGTCCTGACGGGATTTGAACCCGCGGCCTCCACCTTGACAGGGTGGCGAGCACTCCAAACTGCTCCACAGGACCAGGTTTTCGCGGCGGCCTCGCGGCTGCCTGCGAAGACAGACTGTACAGGAGGTCGGCGGGTGCGGTCGAACTCACTCCTGGTGGTGAGCCCGTCACACACCCGCCGGACGGCCGTTACGGCACCGCCGCGTCGATCGCCTTCACGATCCGCTTGTCGGAGACCGGGAACGCGGTGCCCAGCGCATGGGCGAAATAGCTGACCCGCAGCTCCTCGATCATCCAGCGGATGTCCAGGACCTCCTGCGGGACGGGCCGGCCCTTCGGCAGCTGCTCCAGCAGCCAGGCGTACTCGTCCTGCATCTCGTGGACCTTCTCCATGCGCGTGGTGTCGCGCTGGACGTTCGTCGGCATCTGCTGGAGCCGGCGGTCCTCGGCGACCAGATAGCGCATCAGGTCGGGCAGTCGGCGCAGGCCGGTCGCGGTGACGAAGCCGGGCGGCATCAGCCGGGCCAGATGGTCCCGCACGTCCGTGACGTTGTTGATCAGGACCAGGCTGTTGGTCGACTTCAGCCGGCGCTCGCAGGCCTGCCAGGCGGCCAGGATCTGCTGCACCTGGCCGATCGTGCGGACGGTCAGGTCGACCAGGTCGGCGCGGACCTTGTCGAACAGCGCCCGGAACGACGCCTCGTCCCAGACCGGCCCGCCGTGGGCCGCGATGAGCCGGTCGGCGGCGGCGGTCGCGCAGTCCTCGAAGAGCGCCTGGACGGAGCCGTGCGGATTGCGGGAGAGCGCCAGCTTCTGCTGGTTCGTCAGGGTGTCCGAGGCGAACTTCGCCGGATTCACCGGGATGTTCAGCATGATCAGCTTCCGGGTGCCCCGCCACATGGCCTGCTGCTGTTCGGCCTCGGTGTCGAAGAGCCGGACGGCCACGGTCGCGCCCTGGTCGACGAGGGCCGGGTACGCCTTCACGGGCTGGCCCGCGCGCCGGGTCTCGAAGACCTTGTCCAGCGTGCCGATCGTCCAGTCCGTGAGGCCCGAACGCTCGATGGACGTCCCCGAGGGGCCCGCGGTCGCCGCGGCGGCCTTGGAGAGCGCCTGCCGGGCCTTCGGGCGCAGCCGGATCCGCAGCGCTTCCAGGTCCTTGTCCTCGGCGACCTTGCGCCGCCGCTCGTCGACGATCCGGAAGGTGATCTTGAGGTGGTCGGGGACGCGGCTGAGATCGAAGTCGTCCGCGGTGACCGGCACCCCGACCATCCGCTGGAGCTCCCGGGCCAGGGTGGCGGGCAGCGGCTCCTGGAGGGGCACGGCCCGGTCCAGGAACTTCTCCGCGTAGTTCGGCGCGGGGACGTAGTGCCGGCGGATCGGCTTGGGCAGCGAGCGGATCAGCTCGGTGACGACCTCCTCGCGCAGGCCCGGGATCTGCCAGTCGAAGCCCTCGGCGGTGACCTGGTTGAGCACCTGGAGCGGAATGTGGACGGTGACGCCGTCCGCGTCCGCGCCGGGCTCGAACTGGTAGGTCACCCGGAACTTCAGCTTCCCCTGCCGCCAGGAGTCCGGGTAGTCGTCCTTGGTGACCTCCCCGGCCTTCTCGTTGATGAGCATGGAGCGCTCGAAGTCGAGGGCGTCCGGCTCCTCGCGGCGCTTGTGCTTCCACCAGGAGTCGAAGTGCGCGCCGGAGACGACGTGGTCGGGGATGCGCTGGTCGTAGAAGTCGAAGAGCGTCTCGTCGTCCACGAGGATGTCGCGGCGCCGGGCGCGGTGCTCCAGCTCCTCGACCTCGCCGAGCAGCTTGCGGTTGTCGTGGAAGAACTGGTGGTGGGTGCGCCAGTCGCCCTCGACCAGGGCGTTGCGGATGAAGAGGTCCCGCGAGGCCGCCGGGTCGATCCGGCCGAAATTGATCTTGCGCTGGGCCACGATCGGTACGCCGTAGAGCGTGACCCGCTCGTACGCCATGACCGCCGCCTGGTCCTTCTCCCAGTGCGGTTCGCTGTAGGTGCGCTTCAGCAGGTGCTGGGCCAGCGGCTCGATCCACTCGGGCTCGACCCGGGCGTTGACCCGGGCCCAGAGCCGCGAGGTCTCCACCAGCTCGGCCGACATCACGAACCGGGGCTGCTTCTTGAACAGCGCCGAGCCGGGGAAGATCGCGAACTTGGCGCTGCGGGCGCCCAGATACTCGTTCTTCTCGGTGTCCTTCAGCCCGATGTGCGAGAGCAGACCGGCCAGCAGCGAGGTGTGCACCGACTGCTCGGGCGCGTCAGCATCCGTCGAGGACTCCTTGAGCTCCATGCCCATCTGCTTCGCCACCGTACGCAACTGCGCGTAGATGTCCTGCCATTCGCGGATGCGCAGGAAGTTCAGGTACTCCTGCTTGCACATCCGGCGGAAGCTGGAGGAGCCGCGCTCCTTCTGCTGTTCGCGGAGGTAGCGCCACAGATTGAGGTAGGCCAGGAAGTCCGAGGTCTCGTCCTTGAACCGGGCGTGCTGCTGGTCGGCCTGGGTCTGCTTCTCGGCCGGACGCTCGCGCGGGTCCTGGATGGAGAGCGCGGCGGCGATGACCATGACCTCGCGGACGCAGCCGTTCCGGTCCGCTTCGACGACCATGCGGGCGAGCCGGGGGTCGACGGGCAGCTGGGAGAGCTTGCGGCCGAGCGGGGTGAGCCTCTTCTTGGGGTCCTTCTCCGCGGGGTCCAGCGCGCCCAGCTCTTGGAGCAGCTGCACGCC
This sequence comes from Streptomyces sp. NPDC001515, assembly GCF_053597115.1. NCBI lineage: Bacteria > Bacillati > Actinomycetota > Actinomycetes > Kitasatosporales > Streptomycetaceae > Streptomyces > Streptomyces sp. NPDC001515. The sequence goes on along the minus strand of NZ_JBSFHN010000031.1, from coordinate 63,897 downwards.
GTCGCGGATGTTGCGGTGGTCCGGCGGGTCGATGAAGGGGAACTTCTCGATGTCGCCGAGCCCGGCCGCGGTCATCTGGAGGATGACGGAGGCGAGGTTGGTCCGCAGGATCTCCGCGTCGGTGAACTCCGGGCGGGTCAGGAAGTCGTCCTCGGAGTACAGCCGGATGCAGACACCGTCCGACGTACGGCCGCAGCGGCCCTTGCGCTGGTTGGCGCTGGCCTGCGAGATCCGCTCGATCGGCAGCCGCTGGACCTTGGTGCGGTGGCTGTAACGGGAGATGCGGGCGGTGCCCGGGTCGATCACGTACTTGATGCCGGGGACGGTCAGCGAGGTCTCGGCGACGTTGGTCGCCAGAACGATCCTGCGCCCGGTGTGGCGCTGGAAGACCCGGTGCTGCTCGGCGTGCGAGAGGCGCGCGTAGAGCGGGAGGACCTCGGTGTTCCGCAGATGGCGTTTGCCGAGGGCGTCGGCGGTGTCGCGGATCTCCCGCTCGCCGGAGAGGAAGACCAGGATGTCGCCGGGGCCCTCGGACTGCAGCTCGTCGACGGCGTCGCAGATCGCGGTGATCTGGTCGCGGTCGGCGTCGTCGCCGTCCTCTTCCAGGAGCGGCCGGTAGCGCACCTCGACCGGATACGTCCGCCCGCTGACCTCGATGATCGGGGCGTCGCCGAAGTGGCGCGAGAAGCGTTCCGGGTCGATGGTCGCGGAGGTGACGACGACCTTCAGATCGGGGCGCTTGGGCAGCAGCCGGGCCAGATAGCCGAGCAGGAAGTCGATGTTCAGCGACCGCTCGTGGGCCTCGTCGATGATGATCGTGTCGTACGCGAGCAGCTCGCGGTCCGTCTGGATCTCGGCGAGCAGGATGCCGTCGGTCATCAGCTTGACGAAGGTCGCGTCCTGGTCGACCTGGTCGGTGAAGCGCACCTTCCAGCCGACCGCCTCGCCCAGCGGGGTGTCCAGCTCCTCGGCGACGCGTTCGGCCACCGTGCGCGCGGCGATCCGGCGCGGCTGGGTGTGCCCGATCATGCCGCGCACGCCCCGGCCCAGCTCCATGCAGATCTTGGGGATCTGGGTGGTCTTGCCGGAGCCGGTCTCACCCGCGACGATCACGACCTGGTGGTCGCGTATCGCCTCCAGGATCTCGTCCTTCTTCTGGCTGACCGGAAGCTGCGGGGGGTACGAAACGGCGGGCACCCGTCCCGCGCGCAGCGCGAGCCGTTCGGCGCCCTTGCCGGCCTGGGCGGCGATCTCGTCCAGCACGGCCTGCCGGGCCTCGGGCTTGCGGATGCGGCGGGCGCCTTCGAGGCGGCGGCCGAGCCGGTGCGCGTCGCGGAGCGAGAGCTGTCCGAGCTGGGACTGGAGATCGGCGAAGGAAGTAGACATACGGACCCCAGGATCTCACCCGGGCCCGAGGAACGGCGAGCGTATTTCGTGCGGCCCCGGTCACCCGCGGGGCGTGCGACGGCGTGTGCGCGGGGCGTACGGGAGCACGGGGGTTCGGGGGAGTCGGGCCGGAAACGACGGAGGCCCCGTCCTGTGGACGGGGCCTCCGGAGGGTGGCTGGGGCCGGGATCGAACCGGCGACCTATCGCTTTTCAGGCGATCGCTCGTACCAACTGAGCTACCCAGCCACGCAGCTCGTACAAGCTGCAGCGGTCCTGACGGGATTTGAACCCGCGGCCTCCACCTTGACAGGGTGGCGAGCACTCCAAACTGCTCCACAGGACCAAGCAATGTGCGAGAACAAGTCTCGCACACGGTAAAGCGTGCCCCCAACGGGATTCGAACCCGTGCTACCGCCTTGAAAGGGCGGCGTCCTGGGCCACTAGACGATGAGGGCTAAGGGCCCACCTGCGCGCTTTCCAGCGCGTCGGGGACGTGAGAAGCATATGGGATGCCGGGGGGTATCGCCAAAACGGTTTACGGGGAGGGCGCGGACGGGGTCGGCCGGGCCGGGGCGTCCTCGGGCAGATGGCGGCTGACCTCGGCTGTCGTGAGGCCGAGGCCGCCCAGGGTGATCTCGTCCCAGGCCTGGAGCGTGCGGGTTGAACGGTCCAGATAGAGGACCGAGGCGAGGACCTGTTCGGGCTTCTTGTTCTGTACGGCGCGCAGCCCGCCGCCGCCCGTGGACCCCTCGACCATGAGCCTGGTGCCGGCCTTGAGGACCTCGTTCTGCCGGTGGTGCACATGACCGGCCAGCACCAGGGGGACCTCTCCGTCGGCCTGCCGGGCGGCCTCGGGTTCGTGGGCGACGGCGATGTCGGCCGGGGTGCCCGCCCGGCGCTGGGCGCCGAGACCGGCGGCCAGCCGGAGTCCGGCCGTCCGCTGGACCTCGCCGGTCTGTTCGGGGCCGGTGCGGTCGGGGGTGAACTGCGGGTCCCCGATGCCCGCGACGCGCACCCCGCCGACGGTCACGGCGCGCCCCTCGTCCAGCACCCGCACGTTCGGGAACCGCTTCCGGTTCTCCAGATAGGTCTGCGTCACGGCCGAGTCGTGGTTGCCCCGGACCCAGACATAGGGCGCGCCGAGATCCGCGATGGGGTCGAGGAAGCCGTTCTCGACGGCCGCCCCGTGGTCCATCGTGTCGCCGGAGTCGATGATCAGGTCGATGTCGTACTGCTCGACGAGCGAGCCGATGATGTGCCAGGCGGCCGGGTTGAGGTGGATGTCGGAGACGTGCAGGACCCGGAGCGTGGCGGGGTCCGGGCGGTAGACGGGCAGGGTCGAGGTGGTGTCGTAGAGCTTGGTCACATTGGTGACGAGCCGGGCCAGTTCCTGCTGGTAGACGTCGAAGTCGCTGACGATCGAGCGGGCGTCGCCGACGACCGACGGGGCGCTGGAGAGCAGCCCGGAGAACTTCGGCTCCAGGACGGACTTCGGGTTCCAGGTGGCGTACGCGCCGGCCCCCGAGGCGGCCAGCAGGGCCAGCGCCAGCCCGCCGGCCGCGAGCGCGCGGCGGGGCCTGCGGTACACGGCGAGGCCGAGCGCGGTGGCCCCGGACACGACCGCGACGCAGGAGCGCACGGCGAGTTCCCGCGCCCCGCCGCTGACGTCGCCGGTGACCTCGTCCTCCAGCCCGGCGAGCCGTTCGGGGTGCTCGACCAGGGCCTCGGAGCGGACCGGGTCGAGGCGGTCGACGTCGACGTCGAGCCGGACCGGGGCGTGGTGCGAGTCCAGTTCCAGGGCGCCCAGCGGGGACACGTTGATCTTGGTACCGCCGCTGAGGGAGGGGCGGAGCGTCATGGTCGTGTCCATCGGGCCGACCGGGGTGCGGACGCTGCCGACGACGAGCAGTCCGAGCCAGGCCCCGATCAGGACGACGGCGACCAGCCCCAGCGCGCGGGCGAAGGGGTGCGGTGCGGCACCGGGCAGGCCGCCGGTCCGATGACGGCGGCGGGGGCGGGGGCGGATGAGGTGCCGTACGCGGACTGCTGCGGCACGGAACGGGTCGCGGGCCATTGGGCGCGTATGCCCCAGGAAGGACGGGGATATGCGCCTGTGCGGCACGGGGGACACGTCCGGGGGAGGTACGGGACAATGACCGGGTGCTGGAGATGACGCGGGAAGCGTTCGAGGAACTGGTCGGCGAGGCGCTGGACCGGATCCCGCCGGAGCTCACCCGGCTGATGGACAACGTCGCGGTGTTCGTCGAGGACGAACCGGAGGCGGACGATCCGGACCTGCTCGGTCTGTACGAGGGCACGCCCCTGACCGAGCGGGGGGAGTGGTACGCGGGCGTGCTCCCGGACCGCATCACCATCTACCGGGGGCCGACGCTGCGCATGTGCGAGACGCGTGAGGACGTGGTGGCCGAGACGGAGATCACGGTCGTCCACGAGATCGCCCACCACTTCGGCATCGACGACGAGAGGCTGCACGCGCTCGGTTACGGGTGAGGCGCGCCGGTCCCGCCGGGCGTAGGGGCGCCGTCGACGCGGGAGTCGGCGCCCGGGGCGTGTCCCCGGCGGGGCGGCGGGAGTTGGGCAGAGCGCTCCCCGGCTCGTTCTCGCGGGGCCTCGACCTTCTTCGCGCCCCGGAGGTGCCCCCGTGCGCCAGTTCTCCGTTCCCGTCCGCTGGGCCGCCGTCACGCTGGTGACGGCCGTCGCGTCCACCGGCTGCATGAGCGTCGGATCCGGCGGCCGGAGCCCCGAGCCCTCGCGGTCCGCCGTGCCGAAGGGGTCGGTGGGGGAGCCCGCCGGAGCCACCGCGGCCGGGACGGGGCGGGCGCGCACCGGGGGCGCGGGGGCGCACTCCGGGCAGGAGGCCGGCCGGTCCGCCGACCCCAGCGCCTCGGCCGCCCCCTCGGACAGCCCCGGGGCGACACCGGAGCCGCGTGGTGCGGGCCGGGCCGGCGGGCATCCGGCGCCGACGCCCCCGGAGCCGGGGAGGGGACCCGGAAAGGGGCCGGGTGCCCCGGAGCACTCGGAGCCGCCGGCCCCGTCCAATCCCGGCCCGGGGGCCTCGGAGAGCCCCGAGCCGTCCGTACCGCCGGAGCCCGAGCCGGAGCACTCCGAGCCGCCCGCGCCCTCGGCCTCGCCCGCCGCCCAGCTGCGTACCGACTCCTCGCGGGCCTCCGGGGGCGTCTACGCGCTGCCGACTCCGCAGGCATCACCGCAGGTGGGGCCGGTCTGAGCGGGTTCCTCGCCAGGGCGGTTTGCGCAATGTGGGTGAGAGTGCGTATGGTGGTAGATCGTTTGATCCCATTGCCCGGCGCCGACACAGAAGAGCGCCGTGTGGCGCGTACTCTCCCTTGCCGTGGCTGGACCGCATTGAGGCGGTCGAAATTGCGAATCACGGAGTTACGGGCGCGTGCCGAGACTCCGGAAGGTTTCGCATTTCGCATGTCAATTTCCAGCTCTGACCGCACCGTCATGCCCGAGCACGTCGAGAACGACGAGCTCGCCGAGGTGGCGAAGGCCGCCGAGGCCGTCGTCGCCGAGCAGTCCGACGTGATCGAGGCCGACGCCTCCGAGGCCGAGCAGGCCGCGTCCGCCGAGACGGCGGACGCCGAGCCGACCATCACCTTCGCGGACCTGGGCCTGCCCGAGGGCATCGTCCGCAAGCTCGCGCAGAACGGGGTCACCGCCCCGTTCCCGATCCAGGCGGCGACCATCCCGGACGCCCTGTCCGGCAAGGACATCCTGGGCCGCGGCCGCACCGGCTCCGGCAAGACCCTCTCCTTCGGTCTGCCGACCCTGTCCGCGCTGGCGGGCGGACGCACCGAGAAGAAGAAGCCCCGCGCCATCATCCTCACCCCGACCCGTGAGCTCGCGATGCAGGTCGCGGACGCGCTCCAGCCGTACGGCGACGTGCTCGGCCTGAAGATGAAGGTCGTCTGCGGCGGTACGTCGATGGGCAACCAGATCTACGCCCTGGAGCGCGGTGTCGACATCCTCGTCGCCACCCCGGGCCGGCTGCGCGACATCATCAACCGAGGCGCCTGCTCCCTGGAGGACGTCCAGGTCGCGGTGCTCGACGAGGCCGACCAGATGTCGGACCTGGGCTTCCTGCCCGAGGTCACCGAGCTGCTCGACCAGATCCCGGGCGGCGGCCAGCGCATGCTCTTCTCCGCCACCATGGAGAACGAGATCAGCACTCTGGTCAAGCGCTACCTGACCGACCCGGTCACCCACGAGGTCGACTCCGCCCAGGGCAACGTGTCGACGATGTCGCACCACGTCCTGGTCGTGAAGCCGAAGGACAAGGCCCCGGTCACCGCCGCCATCGCCGCCCGCAAGGGCCGCACCATCATCTTCGTCCGCACCCAGCTGGGCGCCGACCGCATCGCCGAGCAGCTCATCGAGTCCGGCGTGAAGGCCGACGCGCTGCACGGCGGCATGACACAGGGCGCGCGCACCCGCGTCCTGGAGGACTTCAAGAAGGGCTACGTCAACGCCCTGGTCGCCACCGACGTCGCCGCGCGCGGCATCCACGTCGACGGCATCGACCTGGTGCTGAACGTGGACCCGGCCGGTGACCACAAGGACTACCTGCACCGCTCGGGCCGTACCGCGCGGGCCGGCAAGTCCGGTGTCGTCGTCTCGCTGGCGCTTCCGCACCAGCGCCGCCAGATCTTCCGGCTGATGGAGGACGCGGGCGTCGACGCCTCGCGCCACATCGTCCAGGGCGCGGGCGTCTTCGAGCCGGAGGTCGCCGAGATCACCGGTGCCCGTTCGCTCACCGAGGTCCAGGCCGACTCCGCGAACAACGCCGCCAAGCAGGCCGAGCGCGAGGCCGCCGACCTGACCAAGCAGCTGGAGCGCGTCCAGCGCCGCGCCGTGGAGCTGCGCGAGGAGGCCGACCGCCTGGTCGCCCGCGCCGCCCGTGAGCGGGGCGACGACCCCGAGGCCGCCGTGGCCGAGGCCGCCGCCGAGGCGGAGGCCGCCCTGCTGGCCGCCACCTCGGTCCCGGAGCAGCCGGCCGGCCGCGACGAGCGCGGCAACTACGAGCGCCGCGACAACCGGGGCGACCGGGGCGGTGACCGTGGTGGCTTCCGCCGCGACGACCGTCGTGACGACCGGGGTGGGCGTTCCTTCGAGCGTCGTGACAACGACCGTCCGTCGTTCCGCGACCGTCGTGACGACCGTCCCTCGGGCGGTGACCGTGGCGGCTTCCGCCGCGACGACCGCCGCGACGACCGCCGCGACGACCGGGGTGGGCGTTCCTTCGAGCGCCGTGACAACGACCGTCCGTCGTTCCGCGACCGTCGTGACGACCGTCCCTCCGGCGGTGACCGCGGTGGCTTCCGCCGCGACGACCGCCGTGACGACCGGGGCGGCCGCCCCTTCGAGCGTCGTGACAACGACCGTCCGTCGTTCCGCGACCGCCGTGACGACCGTCCCTCCGGTGGCTACCGCTCCGGCGGCGGCGACCGCCCGTTCAACCGCGACCGCCGCGACGACCGCCCCTCCGGCGGCTACCGCTCCGACCGCCCGACCGGCCGCCGCGACGACCACCGGGGCAGCGGCACCGGCACCAACACCGGTTCCTTCGGCCGCCGCGACGACAAGCCGCGCTGGAAGCGCAACGGCTGATCGTCCCCAGGTCTCTGTGACCCGGAAAAGCGGGCTCGTCCTTCACGGACGGGCCCGCTTTTCCTTTCCCCTGCTCCGCATGCGGACCCGCTGTTACGATCCGGCGACTTGAGCATGGGGGAGACGCGGGGGAGCGCTCCTTCCCACGGACGCCGACCCCGCATCGGAACAGGAGACTTGTGCCCGTCAAGAGACCTTTCGCCGCAGTCGTGGGTTCGGCTGTCGCCGCCGTTCTGGGAGCCGCGCTGCTCGCCGTTCCGCTGGCGTCCCCCGCGCGGGCCGCGTCCGGGCCGCAGGTGGTCCTCCCGGGGGCCACCAGCGACGTGCCCGCGACCGGAAAGCTGCTGAACGCGGGGGCCCATGGATATCTCCGGTGGGAAGAGGGACGCGGCGCCGTCTGGCGGTCGTACCACGCGACCGCCGACACGCTGGTCGATGCCTCGGCGACCGTCGGGGACGGTGTCTTCGAGTGGGGCACCGGCTCGGACGTCGTGGCCCGGTACCGGTCCGCCACGCGCACGGTCGAGCTCCGGGACATGGTGTCGGGCACGGCCGTGGACGTGCCCGTGCCGTCGGGGCACACCTACGTGGGGTCGTTCGGCTGGAACGTGCTGACGAGGGACGGTTTCGGCGGGGAGAGCCGCTTCCACGTACTGGACGTGCAGACCGGCGAGCTCCGGGACCGCCTCGTCGACGGCATGTCGGGCTACGGCGGATACGCGGTCGTCCCCGGGCTCGGGGACGAGAACGGCCTCGTCATCTCCGTGGGCGGCCGGACCGTCTGGCTGGATGTCGTGCAGCGGCGGACCGTGCCCCTGCCGATCGGCACCCTCGCCGTGGACCGCATCGCGCTGACCCGCGATCATCTGGCGGTCAGGGACGGGGGCAAGGTCTCCGTCTACAGCCGTGAGGACCTCACCCGGGTCGAGAGCGTCCACGTGCTGGAGGAGGGCGCGGGCGTCCGGCTGCTCGGCATGGTCGGCAACGAGTTGATCATCGCCCGGTACGACCCCGCCCTGGGACGGATGTCGGAGTACCGCCCCGTGTGGCGGATCGATGCCGAACCCCTGGACGGCGCTCCCGCCCACACCGTTCTCGCCAGGTCGATCGGCACGGCCGTGGCGACTCCGAACGGCGGCCTCCTCGTGCGGGGAGGACCCACGGAGTCGTCCTGGGCGGTCCAGCTGATCGAAGCCGTGGAGCCGGGGGCGCCCGGAGGAAGGGAAGTCGTCCGGGCGACCCCCGACACGGCGATCCCCTCCCGCCCCGTGCCCAACTCCGTGCACCAGCTGTCCCTGAGCCAGGGCCGGTTGACCACGGTGGAGAGCGTGGCGGTGACGGGCCGCGCCCACGCGTACACCTGGACCGGGGAGCGCGACGGCGACGCCTGGGCCTACGGCGGCCGTCAGGATCGCGGGACGCTGCCGGAGCCTCCGGACGGATGCTCCGTTCCCGACTGCCCCCGGGTGGAGGAGAGCGGGGACGGCAGGCTCGTCTACGGCGGTCCGTTCAGAGCGGGGACCGCGGCGCCGATGCCGTTGCACACGCTCCCGCAGGGGGCGCGGCTGCCCGGTACCGCGGTCGATGCCGGTACCCGGTCGAAGGGCTTCATCGGCAGTTCGGGCCGCTGGGCGGTGGTCTTCGCGACGCTGACCGACGGATCGCCCGAGGCGCGCGTGGTGAACACCGATACCGGCCTGGTGACACGGAAGTTCCCCGTACGTCCGTACGCCGTGTCCGGCACCACCATGTGGACCGTCGAATCCAACGACGAGGCCGTGGGCTACGACATCAGGACGGGCGCGCGCACCGAGTCGGCCTACATTCCCGGGTGCCTTCTCGACGGCGTCCAGTCGGTCGGGCACTGGCTCCTCTGGAACTGCGCGGGTTCGAGGGACGACGAGGGGATCTACGACCTTCGCACCCGCACGATCACGCCTCTGGGCATCGGATACGGCGCGGGGGCGCAGCTCGGGGACGGGTTCGTGGTCTACCCGGTGAACGGCCGCCTGAGAGTGAAGGAGTTGGGGGCCGGCGGTGCGACCCAGGACATCGCCGCCGACGTCAGCTCCTCGGAGACCCCGTGGGCGGTCGACCCCGCGGACGGCACGGTCGCCTGGGCGGACCGCGACGGGGGCATCCACGTCGTGGACAGCGGAGCCGGGACGGCCCCCGTGGCCGTCAAGGACACCGACATCCCCGTGTCCCAGGCGGTGAACGCCGGGGCGACGCCCTGGAAGCCCCGTTGGTGGCTGTCGAAGCAGGTCGGTTCCTGGACGCTGACCCTGAGGAACGCGGCGAGCGGTACGACGGTGCGGACGCTGTCGGGCGGCACGGTACGCGGGCTGCTGGCCCCTTCGTGGGACGGCAAGGACACGGCGGGCCGGCTGGTCGCCAATGGCGCGTACGCCTGGACGCTGTCGGCGAAGCCGGCCGACGGCCGGGGGGCGGCGCTCACGGCCGCGGGCACGGTGCGCCTGTCGGGCGGCGCGGCCGTCCCCCGCGACTTCGTCGGCAACGACGGCTTCGGCGACCTCCTCGCGTTCACCCCGGCCGGTGCGGCCGACTTCCGCGCCGGCACCGGCACGGGTTCCGGTGCGGTGGACGCGAAGGTGTCGGGTTCCGGCTGGACGGGTGCGAACACCGTGACCGAGGCCGTCCCGTTCGAGGACGTGAGCGGCGGGCGCCGGTGCAACGACGTGCTGGTGCGGGTGAAGAGCGGTGAGCTGCGGACGTACAAACCGGCGTGCGGCGCCGCGTTGAAGCCGTCGACGCCGTACACGAAGGTCGGCCTCGGCTGGAACATCTACGACGAGCTGACGTCGCCGGGGGATCTGACCGGTGACGGCCGGGCGGACCTGATCGCCCGCGAGACCTCGACCGGTCTGCTCTTCCTGTACGAGAGCAAGAGCGCGGGCGTCTTCAAGGCCCGGGTCAAGATCGGCAAGGGCTGGAAGGGCTATCTGATCACCGGCGCCGGTGATCTGAACGGGGACGGCAGGGGCGATCTGCTGGCCCGCGACACGGCCGGGGTGCTGTGGCGGTACGCCGGTACGGGCAAGGGCACCCTGGCGACGCGCGTGCGGGTCGGCGGCGGCTGGCAGATCTACCACGCGCTCGTCGGCATCGGGGACATCAGCGGGGACGGCACGGCGGATCTGGTGGCCCGGGACGCCTCGGGTGTGCTCTGGAGCTACCGGGGCACCGGCAAGGGGCTGTTCGCGGCGCGGGCGAGGATCGGGGGCGGCTGGCAGATGTACTCCCGACTGGCCTGACACGCGTCCCGGGCCGGCCCGGGACGCGTGACGCCCGGGGGCCCGTGCGGCGGAGAACGCCGTACGGGCCCCTACGCGTTGAACGGGTTCGAAACACGTTGCCGGGATGTCGGGGGCGGCTGTTAAAGTCGCGGCATCCGCTCGGGGGGTGGTGGTGCGAGCGGCATCGGCCGCACCACGCAGGCCGCAGCGCGTTCTTCCCGCGCCGCGAGCCCCTCCCGCGCCCTTGTTTCCCGGGGAGGGACTTTCACATTGACTCGCTCATCCAGCGGGTGGAGACGCAGGCGTGCGTCCGGGCACCTCGCTCTCCTGATCAGCCTGGCGGTCACCGGCGGGGCCGGCACCGGGACGGCGGTGGCCACGACCTCGGCGGCGGTGGCCGGCACGTCGGCGGCCGACACCGTGGTCGTGAGTCCGGGGGCGCGCTTCGTGCCCCGCGAGACGCGGATCCTCAACGCCGGTGAGACCGGCTTCCTGACCGCGCAGGAGGGCGACGACCGCCTGCGCTGGATCGACTACGCCACGGGCGCGGCCACGGTCCTGCCGGAGCGGCTGCCGAAGCCGCTCGCGTACAACCCGGAGGAGGGGCGCGAGATCGGCGCCTGGCCCACCGGGTTCGGCCAGGGGTCGGACACCGTGGCGGTCTACGCGGCGACGCCCGCCCCGCACGTGACGCTCCAGCAGCGCGCGGGCGGCGGCGCCACGACCGTCGTGCCGATTCCGCAGGGGCAGACGTACGTCCAGACGTACGGCACGACCGTCGTCACCCGCACCGGCCCCGAGAACGCCACCACGAGCCTCCATCTGCTGCGGCAGACGGCCGGCGGGATCGAGGACCAGCGGCTGGAGGGGCTGCCCGAGGGGTGGAACCTGAGCCTCCAGGAAGGGGACGGCCGCTCGGCGCTCGTGCGGGGCATCCTCTGGGAGGACACCACCATGAAGAACGGGTGGTGGCTGGTCGACCTCGCGACCGGGGCGATCAGGACCCTGGACGCGCACGCCGAATCGGTCAGCCTGACCCCTGACTCCGTCCTCCAGATCGGTTCCTACGGCGGGGAGGTGCTGGACCGGAACGACCCGGCGGCCGAGCCGCGCCCGCTGGACCTGCGCAACTTCATGTACGACACGACGTTCCGGATGCTCGGGGACTCGCTGGTGGCGGTCGACCGCGCCAACGCGGGGAACAACGAGTACCGGGGGAACAGCCTGGCGCTGATCGAGGGCGACTACTGGGGCGAGGAACTGCTCGCGGTCTCGCACACGGACCTCACCCGGACCCCGGACGGCTCCCTCCTGGTCGCCGGGGCCGAGAAGCGGACCGATTACGGGGCCCTCGACTGGGGCTACTACCGGTTCACGGCGGGCGCCGACGGCAAGGTGACGCGCACGCGCGTCGCGGACATCGAGGACATGCCCGCCCGCCCCGCCGGGATCGCGCTCGGCAGCGGCATCCTCACCACCGCCGACGACTCGTACCTCTACCAGCCGCACACGTACGTCGGCGGCTACCGGAGCACCTGGCTGAAGACCTCCGGCCGCCCCGAGGAGATCCGCACCACGCAGGACGGACTCATCGGCGGGCGGGACGCGGACTGCGGCTGGCTCGACGCCACCTACTGCGTGACCATGTTCGCGAGCGGCGACGGCTTCCACGGCCGCAAGGACGCCACCGAGCAGGACGTGACCATGCTCTACCGCAACGGTGAGCGGAAATGGGGCCCGCAGCTCACCACCGGGCTGTCGTCGCCGGAACTCGCGGACCTCTCCGGCCGGTACGGCGTGATCGGCCAGGGCACGGGCGGAACCCAGCGGATCGCCGAGTTCAAGGGCTCCGACCCGGGCGCGATCGTGGAGACGGGGAAGCAGAGCGCCGCGCTGTGGGGCGGCACGCTCTGGAGCAACCTCCCGGGCTCGTCCACGATCACCTCGAAGACGCTGTCCACGGGCGCGGCCGGTGCCTCCTTCACCACGCCGAACGGATGCGTCCCCAGTGAGCTCCAGGCCGTGGGCCGGTGGGTGTACTGGGAGTGCCGGGACGGCTCCTGGGTCCGGGGCGCCGGAATCAGCGACCGGCAGACCGGTCGGACGACGACCGCGCCCGAGGGCCGCGGCCTGCTGGGCGACGGCTACTTCGTCGCGTACACCGAGAAGGACGGGCTGACCCTCTACGACCTGCACGCCGGCCTGCCGGCCTCGGGCGCGTCCGCGGACCTGCCCCGGCGGGTGCTGGTGAACGCGGCCGACCTGGGCGACAGCACGGTGCGGCGTTCCGGCTGGACCGTGGACCGCTTCGGCGGGCATGTCGCGTACACCGGCCAGGACCGCCGGGTGCGCGTGGTCCCGACCGGCATCCCCGCCTCCGCGCTGTCGGTCATCGACACCCGGGCTCCGGCCGCCTCGCTCGACCTGCGCGCCTCGGCGCCCCGGTGGACGGGCACCTGGTGGCTGTCCAAGCCCGCCGCCTCCTGGCAGCTGACCGTGAAGAACAAGGCGTCCGGCCAGGTCGTCCGCACGGTCACCGGCGGCGAGGTCCGGGGTTCGCTCACCGCCGCCTGGGACGGCAAGGACACGGCCGGCCGGCTCGTCGCCAACGGCGCGTACACCTGGACGCTGACGGCCAAGCCGGCCGACGGGCAGGGCGCCGCCCTGTCCGTCTCGAACACGGTGAAGATCACCGGCGGCGCCGCCGTCGCCCGCGACTTCACCGGCAACGACGGCTTCGGCGACCTCCTCGCGTTCACCCCGGCCGGCGTCGCGGACTTCCGCGCCGGTACCGGTACGGGCACGGGCCGGGTCGACGCCAAGGTCTCCGGCGCGGGCTGGACGGGCACCTCCACGGTCACGGCCGCCGTCCCGTTCGACGACGGCGACGGCGACCGCTGCAACGACGTGCTGGTCCGGGTGAAGAGCGGCGAACTGCGCTCCTACCGCCCCGCCTGCGGCGCCGCGTTGACCCCCGCGACGCCGTACACGAAGGTCGGCCTCGGCTGGAACGTCTACGACGCGCTGACGTCCCCGGGCGATGTGACCGGTGACGGCCGGGCGGACCTGATCGCCCGCGAGACCTCGACCGGTCTGCTCTTCCTGTACGAGAGCAAGGGCGCGGGCGTCTTCAAGGCCCGCCTCCAGATCGGCAAGGGCTGGAAGGGCTATCTGCTGGCCGGTGCCGGCGACCTCAACGGCGACGGCAAGCCCGACCTCCTGGCCCGCGACACGGCCGGCGTCCTGTGGCGCTACCCCGCGAGCGGCACGGGCGCGACGACGCTCGGCACCCGCGTCAAGGTCGGCGGCGGCTGGCAGGTCTACGACGCGCTCGTCGGCGTCGGCGACATCAGCGGCGACGGCAAGGCGGACCTCCTGGCCCGCGACACCTCGGGCGTCCTCTGGAGCTACCAGGGCGACGGCAAGGGCCTCTTCGCCACCCGCGCGAAGATCGGCGGCGGCTGGCTCATGTACAACCGCCTCACCTGACCCGCCCCGACGCAAGGCGCCCCCGTCCCACGGGGGCGCCTTCCCCGCACCCCCACCCCCGGCAGAACCCCGCGAAACCCCCGCCGACCGATACCCGATCGGCGGCTGGGCCGCGGCGGGCTATGCTCGGGGGTGATGTGCCGAGGGCCGTTAGCTCAATTGGTCAGAGCAGCGGACTTTTAATCCGTTGGTTGTGGGTTCGAGTCCCACACGGCCTACCAAGCACAGACGAGGGGAGACCCTCTGACCTGATACGGAGCGCCCCTCCCGGTTTCGACCGGGCGGGGCGCTTCGTCGTTCCGGGGGGCGTGCGTGAGCGATGCGTGAGCGGACGGGCTGAGCTGGATGTGGACCGAGGGGCAGGTGAGGGTCTCTCGGCTACAAGCGTGAAGCGGCATCCGCCCACGGGACCATGTCGAACTCCTCGTCGACCATGTCCTCCTCGTACCAGCCGGTGCCGGCCAGCCATGTCTCCAGCCATTCGGCCAAGCTGCTCGCGTCGACGAACCAGGCGCGGGTGAGGTCCTGGTCGGTGATCGCGTTCGGATCGAAGACCAGGACCGTCCCGTCCTCGCTCAGGCAGTCGACGGCGGCGATCACGGCGCAGCCCCAGTCGAGGATCGGCACGACCCCCTTGGGCCAGGACCACCAGGTGTCCGCGTCCGCGGTCGGTACGCGGGCGAGGTAGCCGTCGACCACGGTGTCTTCTTCTGCAGCCGTTGTCCGGGCGAGAGGGAAGAGCGTGTACTCAGGGCCGAAGCCCCCGTCCCCCGCCTGCCGGTAGAGGGCTGCAAGGAGGGGGTGCAAGGGGAACCCAAGGCGTTCCTTGGCCGCAGCGAGGGCGTCTGCGGTCACAGGGGGACGGTGCGGTCTGCTTGCCGCAGCCCTGATGGAGACGCGCTCCAGCAGATCGTCGTACTCGTTCATGCCGGGCATCCTCGCCGACACCTCTGACAGCCGTGGCCGGTGCGGCAGATCGCTGACTACTTGACGACCGTGACCACGACCACGTGGACGGCGCTGATCACCGACAGGGACGTAGCGAACGCCTTGCCAAATGCGGCGATGCACGTAGGGACCGGGCTACCGCCCCAGCGGGCGACGGCGAAGGCCGCGCCGGCTGTAAGCAGCGAGAGGACCACGGCCAGGGTGATCGTCAGGACCAGCATCGCAGTGTGGGTGAGGCTCACGGATCCCCTCCGAGTCGGTTCAGCAGGTGACGATGCACTCGCGCACCGCCTTGAATCGACGATCCACCTCCCACCTGCGCGATAAGCCGGTTGGATGTTGTTTCTGGGACAACGAGGGTTGTTCGAAGAACAACTCGCTGGGGAGAGACTGCGTGGGGACAGCGAAGCGGCCGGGGCGACCGTGGACGGAGGCACGCGGGGCGTGCAAGGAGATCAATGACCTCGTCCGCGTATTGCGCGACTGGCTTGACGCGTCGAATGTGTCGGTGGCCAGACTGCACCGGCTCCTGACGCCGGAGCACTTCGGTGGAGATGTACCGGCGTGACGAGCCGCTGGGGGCTGTCGTGATCGTCCGTGTCGGCCAGGGCGAGGAGCGCGCGGACATGGTCGAGATCGCGCTGGGCGGCCTTGAGCGTGTCGTAGCCGGCGCGGCTGTAGGAGCAGCGGGTGCCGTCTTCGCGGGGCGGTAGTTCCTGGCGGATGGAGTGGGAGCCGTGATTGCGGCTGGTGAGCTTGGGGCACTTCTTGCCGAGCGGCTTGCCGGTGTGGGCGTCTCGGCAGTAGCAGCGGCGATGGGTGGAACCCTTCAAAAATCGATCTCCTCGATGAAGTCGGTGTCGGGTGGGTCGATGTGGGCGAGCGGGGAGGGGAGACGGGGCGCACGCCGATCGCATCCTGAACGACCCTGTCTGGGGCGCCCTTGCCGCTGTCCTCGCCGAAGCCGAGACAGCGGGTCACAACCCGGCCACACTCCTCGAACAGGCCCTCGATCAACGCACCCTCGACGACGCCCGCAACCCCGCCCGCGCTCTGACCTGGCGCCTGCACCGCCTCGGCCAACGCCACACACCCAGCCCACGCTCCCAGGCAGCCATGGCCCGCAGCACCGTCCGACGTATACCGCCCCCGACAGGCAGCACGCCGACTGCCGCGCGCTCGTCCTCACACAGTCGCCGGCGTTGACCAGCAGCCCCACATGGCGATCAGCTTCCGGGAAGATCGGCGATCTTGCCCTCCAACAGCTCCAGCGCCTCCTCCCACCGGAAGCGGTCCGCTCCACCTCCCGCCTTCGGCCGGTGCGGCTCGTACGACCCGATCCGTACACCCATCTCGCGGAGCTGGTTCAGGCTCCGGTCGTACGCCGGGTGGGCGGCCATGGCCGTGTTCACGTACGGGAGGACGGCGGTCGGGGTGCCGAGCCCGTATGCCTCGCACAGGATGCCGAGGGCCAGGGTGTCGGCGATGCCGGCCGTCCATTTGTTGATCGTGTTGAAGGTGGCGGGCGCGACGGCGATGGCGTCGGCAGGTGGGAGGGGGCGCGGGTCGCCGGGACTGCGCCAGGCGGAGCGGATCAGGTAGCCGGTCTGGGCCTCGATCGCTTCCGTGTCGAGGAAGCCGAGTCCTTGGGGTGTGGCTACGACCCCGACGCCCCAGCCCTTGTTCTGTGCGGCGGTGATCAGCTTGTGGGCGTCGCCCGCGATACCGGCTGCGCAGACGACGACGTAGATGAAGGGTTGTGTCGTCACGCTGGGGCTCCCAGTCGTCGGCTCAGTCGGTGGAGTTCGGGCAGCGTACGTCGCCGGTCGCGGGCGGCCATGTCGACCACCAGGTCGCGGACTGCGGGGCGGCGTACGTCCTGGGCGGCGCAAGATTCGGCGATACGCAGAGCCTGGTAGCCCTCCGCGAGGCGGCCCTGCTGGCTGTACGCACGGGCCGCTTCGACCCACAGTGCCGCTCGGCGTTCAGGGACGGGGATGTGGCGCCGCATGAGGGGCGCGGCGGTGTTCAGGGCGATGCCCGCGTCACCGAAGGCGACTGCGGCGCTCACGGCGTGAAGCGAGAGGTTGGTGGGGCTGAAGTTCGCCCAGGCGTCGGGCTGGTCAAGCGCGACGTAGCGGGCGACGCTCCGGGCTTCGTCGAGGAACTCGCATGTGGCTGCGCGGTCTCCGGCGGTGCTGGCGGCTGTGACGCCCCGGAGGAGAAGTAGCCCCACGGCGGCCAGGTAGCGAGGGGACCGCTGGTCGTATGCCCCGGCGAGTTGGCCCGCCGTGTGCCGGACGAGGGTGACGGCTTGGGCGGTGTGTTTCTCTCGGGTCAGGACGTGCGCGTGCACGCGGACGCTGGAGGCGAGGACAACGGGGTCGCCGGAGCGCTCGGCTTCGGAGAGGGCGCGGCCGACCGCGAGCCAGGCATTGCCGTGGTCGCCCTGCTTGAGCAGCAGGCTGGTCGACGTCTGATACGCAGTGGCCAGGAGTCCGGACGCTTCGGTCCCGTTGCGGTGCCCAGCCGCAGCCTCCCGCAGGTCGGTGAGCAAAGCGGGCAGGACGGCTTCCAGCTGTGCGTAGTCGCACATGGAGAACAGGCGCCGGGCGGCGGCGACGCGGGACTCCAGAGAGGCTGTGCCCGAGGCTCCTGTCTGAGCGGACGCGATCTCCGGGCCGGGGAGGAGGGCGCGGACGAGGTCGGCGTGGGCAGCCGTGGCAGGCGCGGTGTGGGCCGTGAAGGAGGCGATGCTCCCGGCGAGGAAGGTGCGGCGGCGCATTTCTTCTGTCTCGGGATCGTCGGTCGGTTCTGTGGACGGGCCGGTAGTGCTCAGGCCGAGGAGGCGTAGGGGGATGCCGAGTTCGGCTGCGACTGCACGCAAAACCCGGGTGTCTTCCGTGCCCCGCCCGTTCTCCAGGCGGCTGAGCTTCGACTGGTGGTAGCCCAGGGCGGTGGCAACGTCGGTCTGCGAGCGGCCGGCGCGCTGGCGGGCGTGCTTGATCGCCTCGCCGATCTTCTCGGCTTCGGTCTTCACGTCTGCCATCCATGCCCTTCCGTCCTCACCGAGCATGCCCTCGTGAACGAGCGTAGGCGAGCGGTGCAGGGGCTTCATGCAGCTTCTGCATAGACGATGCAGTACGGGCACAGGTCGTCGCGAACTGCGTTGTGGGCGCGGTTTCTTGGGGTGGTCGCAACCGACTCCTGGAGGCCGCTCGTGGAAGCGCACCAGCTCACCTTTACTCTCCCGCCGACACCGGTTGCCGTGCCCGTGGCGCGGCGCCGGGTGCGGGAGGCCATAGCCGCATGGCCGACGGTGGTCGCGATGCCGGAAGCCGTCCACACGGTCGAGTTGGTCGTCAGCGAACTCGTCACGAACGCGGTCCGTTATGCCGGCCACCAGCCGATCGGCGTCAGGGCTCAGCTCTCCGGCGGGGTTGTGCGGGTGGAGGTCAGCGACGCGAGCCGCACCGCGCCGAAGCCGGCGCTGCCGGACAAGGGCAGCGAGGGCGGACGCGGTCTCTTCCTCGTCGGCGTCCTCGCGGACCGCTTCGGTATGGCACCGACGGACTCCGGCAAGTGCTGCTGGGCCGAAATCGACGCGACGGTTCCACCTTCCGCCGGGGCTGTATCCGCCTCGGCCCCTCCTACGCAGAGGAGCTGCATGTGAATACCTGTGCCCCCGCAGTCACATCCGAGGTCATCGCGATCCGGCCCGGACGGCCGCTCACCGGTGCTGTGCCGGTCGACGGTTCGAAGAATGCCGCGCTCCCGCTCATCGCGGCTGCGGCTGCCCTCCTTCGCCCCGTGCGCCTCGACAACGTGCCTGCCAGCTCCGACGTACGGACTCTGCTCCGCCTGCTGCAGCAGGCGGGCTGGAACGCCGCTCACCCGCTCAGTGAGGGCCCAACCGCCCTTGTCCTCCCTGGCGAGACGGCCGTGGCGCCCGACGATCTGGGTGATGCCGCGTCCAGCATCCGTGCTTCCTACTACCTCGTCCCCGCCCTTCTCGCCCGGTGCGGCCGAGCCCGGCTCCCTTGGCCCGGCGGGTGCCGGATCGGCGACCGTGGCATGGAACAGCACTTCAAGGTGTACGAAGCCTTCGGCGACCGGATCCGCGTGGATGATCGCGGGTACCTGGTCGAAGTCGGCACGGTGGTCCGGGGCACGGTGTCGCTGGTACTGCCGTTCCGCTCACGCGGGGCGACGATCGCCGCGATCCTGCGCGCCGTGGTCGCCGGTACGCCGCTCCGGCTCGGTCAGCCGAACCTCTCCCCGGAGGTCCTCGGCGTACTGAACGCGCTGAAGGCCATCGGCTACGAGTGCCGTGCCGGTGAGCGCGTCCTCACCCTCGTAGCGCCGTCCTCGGTTTCGCAGGACGTACCCGTCTGGAAAGTGCCCGGAGACAAGATCGAGGCCGGGACGCTGGCCTGTGCCGTGGCCGCAACCGGGGGCACCGCCCGGGTTGAGGGTGTCCTCGCCTCCGACATAGCACCGCTGATCACTGCGCTGAACCGGGTGGGCATCCCTACCGCCTACGAAGCCGAGGCGCTCGTCGTGCACGGTCGGGACATCCAGCCGACCGGTCGGCCGTTCCGGGCCATGGCCTCCCTCGCTCCCAACGGCCTCGACGCCGACTTCGAGCCACCGCTCCTCGGCCTCGCGCTGGGATTCCCCGGCACGCACTTCTTCTCTGACCCGATCAACCCGGGCCGCCACAGCAACCTCATCCCTCAGCTCGTCCGCATGGGGGGAGTCATCTCCGAACTGTCCACCACCGAATGCCGGTTCACCGGACCGCAGCGCCTGACGGGTGCCGGGGTGGAGGCGACCGACATCCGTACGGGTTCGGCGCTGATGATCGCCGGGCTCACCGCCCGAGGCGTCACCACGCTCGGCAGAGTCGACCAGATCCGCCGCGGCCACGCCGACCTGCCCGGCAAGCTCCTCGCACTCGGGGCCGACATCTGCGAGGTCACCCCATGACCGCCCCGAGACGCCTCCAGCGCATCATCGCCACCACCGACTTCCACTCGGCGTTCGACGACGCCGCACCGATGCTCGCGCACCTGCACGCCATGAGACACGACAGCCTCGTCATCGACTGCGGGGACTTCTTCGAGGGCACGGGTTACTACCGGCTCGGCCGGGGACAGATCGAGAGGGAGGTCCTCCTCCGTCTCTACGACGCCGTCGTTCCGGGCAATCACGGCTGGAGCCACCACCTCGAACCCGCCCTCCACGACATCAGCGTGTGCGCGAACGTCGTCGGCGACGACACCGGTGAGCCGCTCTTCCACCAGGTCCGCCTGGTGCGCATCGGCACCCGCCGTATCGCCCTCACGGGCGTCATCGGGCCGCAGGCATTCAACGCCATCCCGCCCGACCAGCGAGCCGGCCACCGTGTCGTCGAGCCCGTGCGTGCACTGCGCGAGCTGATGCTGGCCCATCACCACCAGGCGGACTCCTGGGTGGTGCTGAGCCATGCCGGGTTCGACGAGGACCTCAAGCTGGCCGCCGCCTGCCCGTTCCTGGACGTCGTCTTCGCCGGACACTGCCACAGCGGCCGCCCGAAGCCGGTGCCCGTCGGAGACACGCTCGTCCTCAAGGGACGCGAGCTGGCAGCGGGATACGCACTCGCGCAGCCTTTGCACTCCGGCTGGGCGGGTCGACTGGCGGACTTCCCAGCAGCGGACGGGCTCCCGGACGAGCTCACGCCGGTACGAGAAGCCATCGACACTGTCCGCGAGGAGCTGCGCACACCGCTCGGACCGATCCGGCATCCGTACGAGAACCGCCTTCTCGAACGTCGGGCCCTCCTCCAAGACCTCTCCAACCGCCTCCACAGCGGCTTGGGCGCCGAAGCCGTCGTACTCAACGAAACGGCCCTCCGCACGGTCCAGCTCGGGACCACGCTCACCACGGGAACGCTCCTGGCCATCGAGCCCTTCAACAACCAGCTCGTCCACGCCCGCGTGCCCGAGCCCTTCGCCACAGACCCGACGGCCTTCCTCTCTCATCTCGCGGAGAGAGCCGGCCCGATCGTGTTCGCTCCCGAGCCCCTGCCCGACCGCGTGCCGACCGTGCTCACCACCGGCTATCTGGCCGAGACGTACCTCGGAGGCCGTACGCAACAGGCCGGTATCGCCCTCGGCCAAGCCGTGCAGCACACGCTCACCGATGGAGGCTTGCGATGATCCTCACCGGACCTGAGATCGCCCAGGCCGCGACCGACGGCCGCATCCGCATCTCCCCGTTCGAACCGACGCAGATCAACCCCAACAGCTACAACGTCCGTCTCGGCGGGACACTGCTCACGTACGCCGCCGACACACTCGACGCCCACCAGCCGAATCCCACCGTGCCGATCGAGATCGGCGCCGACGGCTACGAACTCCAACCCGGCCAGCTCTACCTCGGCCACACCATCGAAGAGGTCGGCTCCAACACATTCGTGCCGCTGCTCTTCGGCCGTTCCTCGATAGGCCGCCTCGGCCTGTTCGTCGAGATCACCGCACCCATCGGCGACATCGGCTTTCACGGTCAGTGGACGCTCATGCTCTCCCCGATACGACCGTTGCGCGTGTACCCCGGCATGCGAATCGGCCAGATCATGTTCTTCGTGTCCGTCGGCCCGGTGGCGCTCTACTCGGGCAAGTACCAGTCCGCTGCCGGCCCCCAGCCCTCCGCGTACTGGCGCGACCTCGCCGCCTTACGGGCGGTGGCCTCGTGATCCTCACCGGCCCCGCCATCACCGCCGCCAGAGCCTCTGGCGAGATCACCATCGAGCCGTACGAACCGCAGAGGGTGTCCCCCAACGCCTACGACTGGAGCCTCGGCGACACCCTGCGCTTCCACGACGGCTCCTTGGACGCAGCCAAGCCGACCGAGTTCCAGGAAGTGGTGATCCCCGGCACGGGCTACCTGCTTCGGCCGGAGGTCCTCTACCTGGGAACGACGTACGAGCGAACCGGCTCGGAGACGTACGCGCAGTTCCTCAACGGCAACAGAACGATCGGCGCGCTCGGCATCTGGGTGCACGTTTCCGCTCCCCTCGGACACCAGGGCCACGCCATCCGCTGGACCCTGGAGATCCGCGCCAGCCGACCGGTTCGGGTCTACCCACGCATGACCTTCGGAAAGCTGGTCTTCCTCCAGGCCCTCGGCGCTGCGGCCAGCTACCAGGACCACGGCCTCAAATACCGGGCAAGCCAGGGCATCGAAACATCCCGCCTTTACGAGGAAAACCCGGGAGGCCACGCGTGAACCCCACCATCCTCACGGCCCTCGACCTGCCGTTTCCGAGCCCCGGCGGAAGCGTCGAACTCTTTCTGGACCTGTACACCGGCAGCGATCCGCTCCTGCCCGCCCGAGCCTTCATGCTCGCGCCCGAGGGCAGGGGGCCGAGGCCGACAGCACCAGCAGGGCTGGGTCTGGTGGAGGCGCCGGGCAAGTGCCTGACTGGTTATGCCTTCCAGCACTATGTTGCCACCCTCCAGCGGGCGCTGGTCAGGGCGGTAGATCCGGCAGACGTCGGAATCCTGCATCTGCAACACCTCGCATTCGGGGCGACACCAGCGCTGATCCGGGCCTTCCCCCAACACCCCCGAATCGCCTTGGTGCACGGCACCGACCTGATCTTCGCCGAAGCCCACCACGACCAGCTCCAGGTCCTGAGAGCGACCGCCCGCGCCGCCGACGCCATCGTCGTACCCACCAGCGCGATGGCCGATCACCTCCTCAAGCTCGCCCCGCAGACCGAGCGCCGCAAGATCACCCGTATCCCGTGGGGAATCCCCGACCACCACCTCACTCAGCCGCCGACCCGGCCCGTACGCACGGCCAGGGGCCACTTCCGCTTGCTGTACGCGGGTCGACTTACCGCTGAGAAGGGCGTGGAAGCGCTGCTCCGGAGCGTGGCCCCGCTCAAGGGCATCGAACTGTCGATCGCCGCACCCAGCGCTCAATTCCGTGCGCTGGCCCCACAGCTACAGCAGGCGGGAGTGAGGGCCCGCTATCTCGGCTGGCTTCGCCGTCCCCAGCTGTGGAGAACGTTTGCCGAGCACGACCTACTCGTCATGCCTTCCACGACCCTGGAGGCCATGGGCCTGGTCGCCCTCGAAGCCCAAGCCTGTGGACTCCCCGTCCTCTACCAGCCGGTCCCCGGCCTCAACGAAGCCCTCGGTGGCTCCGGTATGACCGCCGACTTCACTCACCCCTCCGTGCTCAGCCGGGATCTTGATCGCTTGCGAACCGAACGTGGACTCCTCGCGGCCCTCAGGCAGGCCGGATACGCCAACGCCGCCCGCTACCCCCTGTCGAAGACCGCCCGAGAGCTGGCCAGCCTCGGCCGCCGGCTCTCCTGAGACCAGCGGGTCGGGCAACGCACCCTGCATCCCAGCGGCACGCCGCTGCCCGTCCCGCACCACTCACTTCACTACGCTGGCCGCCGGGACGCCCACACGATGAGGGAGACCATGCCGTTCCACACCAACCGCATCGAGAACCTGCTGAGCGAAGGCGTGCGCGACAAGGTCTATCCGGGCGCGGTGTGGGCAGTCGGCGACTCCGGCGGAGTCCAGGCGTGCGGTGCCACCGGGGCCGTGGATCCCGATGAACCCGACGTGAGGATGCGGCGGGACACTGTCTTCGACGCCGCCAGCCTGACCAAGATCCTTGCAGTCTGGGCGTCCATCGGCGCGCTGTGGGAGGACAGCGTCCTCGACCTCGACGCCCCGCTCGGCACCTTCTGGGACGAGGTCGCGGGTCATCCCCTCGGCGCCGTAACAGCTCGCCAGCTCCTGACCCATACCGCCGGGCTACCTCTCCGCGCCCAGCTGAAGAACCTCTACGGCACCGACCCCGTCGCCATCCGCCGCGGAGCTCTGCACGAAGCCCTCAACCGGCCCCCCAGGGAGGCCGTCGAGTACACCGACCGGGCCGCCCTCATCCTCGGCTACCTCGCCGAACATCTCTCCGGCCAGTCGCTCGACCAGCTGGCCGAGACGAGGACCTGGCGCCCGCTCGGCATGAACTCCACCCGCTTCGGGCCGCTGCCAGCGGACATCGCGGCCCGGTGTGCCCCCACGGAACTCGACCAGGACACCGACACCCACCTCAAGGGCGTCGCCCACGACTTCTCCGCCCGGCTCCTCGGCGGCGTATGCGGTATCGCCGGCGTCTTCACCGTCCTCGACGACCTGGCCGCCTTCCTGCGCTACATGCTCGCCCCGACCACGGCCCCCGCCGAGGCCGGCTTCGGCGCGGAGTGGAGTGCCTACTCCCTCACGGTGCAGACCGGCGGCCTCCAACCGGAGCGCGGCCTGTTCTGGCACCCTGCCCCTAGCACCAACGACGAGCAGGACGTCTGGGTCCACTACGGCTTCACCGGCACCGGCATGTGGATCTCTCCCGCTGAGGACCGATGGGCTGTACTCCTGACCAACAAGCTCTATTACACCCGCGACCGTCAGCCGCTGACCGACGTCCGCAACGCCTTCTGCGAGCTGGCGTTCACCTAATCCGCAGCCGGGCAGATGCGCGCAGTGACACAGCAAGCCGTCCTGCTCTCGCACGAGTGCGATTTCGACCACTACCGTGTCCCACGTGGGAGCAGATGACGTGGAGCAAGCACAGGCAGACCAGGGCTGGGACTATGGGTATGGGTTTGTCTGCGCCAGGTGCGTCAATGACGAGGCCCTCGCCAGGAAGATGGGACTGCTGCACGAGTAGGTGACAGCGGAGTTTTATGCAGCCAGGGCTGCGGGTGGGGTCATGATGGTCTCGTACTCGATGGGGGTCAATCGGGCCAGGCGTTTCTGACGTCGGCGCCGATGGTAGGTGCGTTCGATCCAGGTGACGATCGCGATTCGCAGTTCCTGACGGGTGGCCCAGGCACGGCGGTCGAGGACGTTCTTCCGCAGCAGCGCGAAGAAGCTCTCCATGGCCGCGTTGTCGCCGGCGGCACCGACTCTGCCCATCGAGCCGATCATGTGATGACGTGCGAGAACGGCGACGAATTTCCGTGAGCGAAATTGCGACCCGCGGTCGGAATGCACGATGCATCCTGCGACCTGGCTGCGGCGGGCGACGGCGGATTCCAGGGCTTTGACGGCGAGGCTGGACTTCATCCGGGCGTCGATGGAGTAGCCCACGATGCGGCCCGAGTAGACGTCCTTGACCGCACACAGATACAGCTTGCCCTCGCCGGTGGCGTGCTCGGTGATGTCTGTCAGCCACAGCCGGTTCGGCCCTGATGCAGTGAAATCTCGCCTCACTCGGTCGTCGTGGACCGGAGGTCCGACCTTGCCGTTCTTGCCCCGGCCTCTGCGCTTACCGAACGCGCTCCACCAGCGGTTGACGCGACAGATCTTCCAGGCGGTCCGCTCGGCCATCGGCTCACCGGCCGCATGGGCCTCGTCGAGGAGAAAGCGGTAGCCGAACTCCGGGTCTTCGCGGTGGGCATCGAACAGCGCGTTCGCCCGGTACGCCTCGGTCAGATCGGCGTCGGTGACGGGCCGGGCCAGCCACCGGTAGTAGGGCTGGCGGGCCAGCCCGAGCACCCGGCACGTCACCGCCACCGGCACCCGGCCAGGGGCAGCGGCGGCGGCCAGCTCGCGGACGAGCGGGTACATCATTTTGACGGCAGGTTCGCCTGCGACAGATACGCCGCAGCCCTCCGCAGAACCTCGTTCTCCTGCTCCAGGAGCCGGATGCGTTTGCGGGCCTCGCGCAGCTCGGCCGACTCACCCGACGCCGGTGCGGGTCCGGCGTCCTGGTCGGTGTCGGCGCGGCGCAGCCACTTCGACAGCGTGATCGGGTGGACGCCGAAGTCGGCGGCGATCTGTTCCAGCGTGACGCCTGGCTCACGGTTGCGTGCGACCCGCACGACGTCCTCGCGGAACTCTTTCGGATACGGCTTGGGCACTGCGACATCCTTCCAGGCCGCCTCTCAGCAAGCCAGGTCAGGTGTCACCTATCCGTGCAGCAGTCCCGATCGAGAGTGACGCAGACGAAGATGAAACCTGCGACTACTGCGCCCGGGCCCCGGCGGCCCCCCTCGACATCCTCCTGGAAGCCTTTTTTGATGGGCTGCACACTGAGTTCTCCTTGGCGGGCGACGAGCTTGCCTACTTTGGAGGCGAATTGGTCCCTACCAGGTACTGGGAGGGCGATGATCTCGTCAACGAGTATGCAGATGCTCTGTTGGGCGAGGACCTGCGAGAGACCGTTCGTGAGGCCGCCCGTCACGACGACGTCTGGGTGGAACGCCACTTCATCGAGCCTCGGCATGACGAAGCACTGCTCGACGGGTGGAGGCGTTTCAGTCACGAGGTGATGTACCGTACCCGCCATGTGTTCTGGCTAGCCCCGCCCAGCCAGACCGAGGCACACCTCGGTGGGGGAGAAATCCCGGCCCCAGCCATCCTTGATGCTCTTGGCGGCCTCATTCCCCAGGTAGACCTCGTCCACGAGATCCCGGCCGGGCACCGCCTGTGGCGCGCACGAACCCATGACGCCGAACAGCACTGGGCGGCATGTGACCTGGGAACCGCGTCGCCAACTCAGGCGCGCCACCCCAACCGTATGAGCCCGGCCGGCATCCCCCTTTTCTACGGAGCCGACAATCCCACCACCGCCATACAGGAAGTCGCCCGCCACGCCGCCGGCACCAACAAGCTCGTCACCTACGCTGCTTTCGAAATCACCCGCGCCTGTCGGGTGATCGACTTCACCCGCCTGGGGCCCATACCGACCATCTTCGACACCGACCGGGCACACCTGCGACGGGCACTGATGTTTCTTCACGAGTTCGTGAACCTTCTCAGCGCCGACGCTGGCGCCGACGAGCACCTCACCTATGTGCCCACGCAGATCGTCACCGAATACCTCCTGCGGGTGTTCAACCCGGAACGGCCCATCCACGGACTCGTCTACTCGTCCGCCACCGGCCGCGATGGCCGGTGTGTTGTTCTCGATATCCCCCAGACTCACTGCCTCGACCCAGGCGGCGCGGAGCCTGACGCGCAAGCCGCCCTACGCCTGGTTTCAGGCACACTGCACGCAAACCAGCCCCTTCCCCGGGCCTCAGCTGCTGAAGAGAGCGTCCAGTAGCGCTGGTGACTCACTCATGCCCGCAGAGAGCTTCTTTCGATACGGGCGGCGGGTCATGGCAGATGGCCAAACCCTATGATCGGCACCACTGATGCAGGCAGGGCAACGCCCCACCTGTCAGATACAAGGTGGGAGCTATGGGAGAGACCTGGGGTGCACTCGCCGTTGCGGTCGTCGGTGTGATCGGCACCCTGGGCGCGGCTCTGCTGACACAGAGCAGAGCGGACCGGCTCAAACGCCATGAACTGGAAGCGACCGCTCGTCAGCAACGCGAAGACCGCGTCCACGCCGAACAGATTCGGCAACAGGAAGCACGCGTTACGGCACGACGCGAACTGATCGACCTGCGCCGAGCCTGCTACATCTCCCTCAACACCACGGCACGGCAGTACCAGACCGCGCAGATCAACCTCATGCATGCCCTACGCGCCCAGGACGCTGCTAGAACGCAGGCTTGCGCCGAGCAGCTCGAGGCGCGGCGTCTGGCCCTTCGCGACAGTTATGCAGAAGCGCAAATGATCGTGCCTGGCGCCGTGCTGGATGACGCCCGAGCGGCAAACCATCAGCTCAACAAGACCTACGGGCTGCAGAAGAGGATGATGGCAGGCGGCCACCCCAGCACCGAGGAACTAAGCGCCCTCGAGATCGAGACGGAACTATCGTGGGTTCTCTTGTCCGACCTCAGGGCCGTCATGCGCCACGACCTTGGCGTAGACGATGCCTCTGAAGAGTAGAGACTTGAGTCTTCCCTGCACGTCTGGTCGCTGAAGGCAACGAAAGCGTCCCTTGCACGGCAGTGAGCCTTTTCCAATCTGAGGGCCAGGCCGATCAGTTCGGCTGACAGACGGGCGAAGCCCCTGGGAGATGGGTCTTCGACCAAGAAGGACCCGTGCCCACCAGAGGTTTCGCATGCCTGTCCACCCGCCCGGGCTGGACGTGTCCAGCCTGCCCTGTGCCTCCTTGCCGATCGTCTGCGGGAACACCGTCGTCGTCTCGGCACCCGACGTCGGCGCCTCAGTGCGGGGCGGCAGGCCCTGCTTGCTCTCGCGCATCTCCGCAATGGTCATCCGTCCGCCCAGCTCGCGGCCGGGTTCGGGATCGGCACCGCCACCCGCCTACCGCTACATCACCGAGGCCGTCGATATCTTGGCCGCACTCGCCCCGACCCTCTCGCCGAAGCTGTCCGGGCGGCGTCGACGAAGGCGTTCGTCCTGCGGGACGGCACGCTCCTGCCGATCGACCGCATCGCCGCCGATCGGCCGTTCTGCTCGGGCAAACAGAAGAGACACGGGGTGAACGTGCAGGTGCTCGCCGATCTGGTCGGCTGGCTGCTGTGGGCGTTCCCCGTCATGCTCGGGGCCGTCCATGACGTCCGTGCAGCCCGCGAGCACGGCGTCATCGATGCTCTCGCAGGCGCCAGCACCGTCTGCTGGGCCGACAAGGGCTACCAAGGAGCCGGAGGTACGGTCCGTGTTCCCTACCACGGCAGGTGGGACACGCTGTCAGCAGGCCAGCAGGCCGTCAACCGGTCCCACACGAAGACCCGGGTCCTGGTCGAGCAGGCCGTTGCCACCCTCAAGTCCTGGCGGCTCCTCCGCAAGCTCCGCTGCTCGACCACCGGCATCACGAGCCTTGTCCGGGCTGTCCTCACCCTGCATCTGGCCAGCTCAGACCGACGATGGAAAGGCTCAGTGGCGACGCAAGAAGTGATCAGCGAATAGGCCGAACGCCAGGGCGACTGCGGCAGCCGTGCCGATCGCGGGATTTCGGTAGGTGATGTAGCCGGCGGCTGCAACCAGGGTGAAGACAAACGCGGTGCGCAGATCGATGCCTTCCAAGATGTCCTCTTCTCATTTGCGGCTGGGCCTCAGCCGCCGGAGTTGGCGTCTCGGGTTGAGCGCCTTGGGCCACCTTCAATCCAGGCTCCGGCTGTCCGAACGGTCAGCCATAGATCGCCACGGAGGCGTACGGTCTGCCATGCTGCGAGGAAGGTCCTGGACGGTTCCGGACACGAGGGGGATGTGTGGGACGACCGGGTGAGCTGAAGCGACCGCTTCTTGGTGCCGGGCCGCTGAGGGAGCTCAACGAGGCTCTGCACGCACTGCACTTGGATGCCGGGCTGCCGTCGCTGTCCTCGATGCACAGGGATGCAGGCAAGAGGATCAGTCGGAGCAGTCTGCACGACGCTATGACGGGAACGGCTCGGCCTCCGTGGGAGACCGTGGACGCCCTCGTCGAGATCCTGGCCACCCGCTCACCGCGCACTTCGCCAGAGCGGGAGGTCGACAGGTTTCACCGGCTATGGGTAGACGCTGCCCGCTCTGTTATTGCATCCGGTCTGATGGAGACAGCGCATGACGATGGTGCAGGTGCTGATTCGAGCGCTGCGCACTGGATCATCGTCTCCGACGTCGTCGGCTTCAGCGGGGTATCAGATTGGGCGCAAGTGGGCTTGCGCCAAAGGCACTATGCCTATACTCAGGAAGCACTGGACTTCGCGGGCCTCAGTGATGCCGCTCAGATTGCTGATCGTGGGGACGGTCTCTTCATTCTTCATCCCATCGAGCGGGCAACGCTGGGTGCTGTGCTTGGGTTCTTGCTGCATGTGCAGAGACTTGCGGCCGGTCAATCCCTCGGTGAGACGAGACTGAGGATGCGGCTCACGGTCTCTCAGGGCGCCCTCTTCGTCTCGCCGAACCAGGGCTGGTACGGCGCAGACCTGAACACTGCCACGAGGCTGCTGGACGCTGCACCGCTTCGACACGCCACGGGAGACCCCACTGTCTGTCTCGCTGTAGCCATGGCTGAGCAACTCTATGACAGCCTCCAGACCCTTGAGCCTCAAGGGTTCCGACCAGAGTTCCGCCGGGTACACGCGACTACGAAGGTCGGTGAAACTCCCATGTGGATCTACACCTCGGGAAGTGTGTAGCTGCCGCGCAAGGCCGGACTGCCGTCGTAGCACTCGAGACCCGTCGACCGGACCCCAAATTCGGTGACTGGCAAGCCCACCATCGGGGCGGCACTCGCCAAGTACCCATGCCTGCTGCGCCGTTTCCAACCTGACGGGTGGTTGGGCGCGTGTCCGGATCTCTTCGTTCCGGTGAAAGTCTTGCGAGGTGACGGCCCTCGCAAGGGCGGTCCGGAGAACTCAAATGAGCCGCTGCCTGTCGGCGGTCACAAGGGACCGGTTGCGTCAGGCCGAAGCCCAGGTCAGCGGCGTCGGAGGTGCGTGAGCGATGCGTGAGCGGACGTTCCGGCATGGCCCGGTTCCACTCGGACCGCGCGGGACCGGACAGCCCGTCCGGCCAGTCCGTTTCGGACAAAGCAACACCGGCCGGCACCAACTCACTTGGCTCTGACCAGGACTTTTAATCCGTTGGTTGTGGGTTCGAGTCCCACACGGCCTACGCGACGCAGGGTGGGGGTATCCCCTGTGACCTGCGGTGGAGCGCCCCGACCGGTGTCGACCGGGCGGGGCGCTCCGTCGTTCAGTTCTCGTGGAGCGCCTTGGTGAGGGCGTCGATCGCCAGATGGCGGGCGACGTTCGCGGCGCGGGTGTCGCGGAGGCTGTCCAGGAGCAGGAAGTCGTGGACCATGCCGGCGACCCGGACCGAGGTGACGTCGACACCGGCCTCGCGCAGCTTGTTCGCGTACATCTCGCCCTCGTCGCGCAGGACGTCCGCCTCGTCGGTGATGACGAGCGTCGTCGGCAGCCCCTTGAGCTGGTCGAGGGTCGAGCGGAGCGGGGAGGCGTAGTGCTGCTTCCGCTCGTCGGGATCGGTGGTGTACGCGTCCCAGAACCACTTCATGCCGTCGCGGGTGAGGTAGTAGCCCTCGGCGAACTGGTGGTACGACGGGGTGTCGAAGTCGGCGTTCGTCACCGGGTACAGCAGGACCTGGGCCTTGAGGTCGATGCCGTCCTCGCGCTCCTTGTTCATGAGCGCGAACACCGCGGACATGCACCCGCCGACGGATTCGCCGGTCACCGCGACGCGCGAGGCGTCGAGACCGTGGTCGGCGCCGTGCTTGCGGACCCACTGGCCCACGGCGTAGTTCTGCTCCACCTGGGTGGGGTACTTCGCCTCCGGCGCCCGGTCGTACACCGGGAAGACCCCTGCGGCGCCCGCCCCGACGACCAGTTCGCGGAAGAGCCGGTCGTGCGTCTTGTCGTCGCCGAAGACCCAGCCGGCGCCGTGGATGTAGACGACGACCGGCAGCGGCCCCGTGGCGCCCTTGGGGCGGATGACACGGGTGCGGACCGTGCCCCACTCACCGGCGTCGACGTCCACCCACTCCTCGTCGACCTCCGGACGGGGCACGCCCTCGCCGCTCTGCAGGCCCGCGAGGATGTCGCGGCCCTGCGCGGGCGGTACCTCGTAGATCCGGGGGTGCGGGTCGGTCGCCTCGGCGAGTTCTCGCGCGGCGCGTTCCAGATAGGGCGTGACGGGCGGGGGCTGCTGCGTCATGAGCACTCCAGTGCGTGTGGGCGCCCCGGAACGGGGCGCGGATCCCCCCGTTTCGTCTCTCCCCGTTCCATGATTCCCGTGACCGGGGACGCCGCAAGCCGACGGCGCCGGCGCCCCGTACGCCCGTGGCCGTCCGCCCGTCCCGCGGTGCCACGCCGGTGAACGGACCAATGGGGGAGCCGGCGCCCCTCAGCTCCTTCTAATGAGGTCTCCGTATCTGCGTATCAGAGGAGTGCTCATGCGGTCGCTGAGGAGAGGGTCCGTCCTGCGGGGCCCGCGCTCCGGGAGAGTCCGGGCTGTCGGCCGGGTGCTGGCCGGTGTGGTGGCCGTGGCCGCCTCGCTGGGGGCGGCGCCCGCGACGGTCCCGCCCCCGGAACCCGGCAGTTCCGTCGTCACGGTGAAAACGGGGGGCGACCGTACGGGTGATTCCGTGGTCGGGCCGCTCGCGGGGGTACGGCTGGCGCTGTACGCCTCGCAGGACGCCACCGAGCCCCTGGACGCCGCGTGGGCCCGCTGCACCTCGGACGCGGACGGCGACTGCAACTTCACCGTCCCGGACACCGGTGACGGGGGAGCCAACGAGAACGCCCGCTACTACGTCGGCCAGCCCGAGGACGGTGTGCCGCCCGGCTGGTTCACCAACACCTCCCTGCGGACCGGCGCGGGAAGCGGTTCGGGCTCCGTCCGCTCCCCGTACCGGTTCCTCACCCCGGCCCTGGAGGAGGGGCAGACCTACTCCTCCACCAGCGACTTCATGTTCAGCACCGACTACGCGGCCAACCCCTACGTCGCCTCGGGCGGTATCTGGCAGCAGTCGCGCGTGAACCCCGGGCTGCCCGAGACCTGCGGTCTGGACGTCGCGCTCGTGCTGGACCTCTCGGCGTCCGTGGGAAGCGCGTTGCCCGATCTGAAGGCGGCCGCGAACGGCTTCACCGACGCGCTGGCCCAAACCCCGTCCCGGATGGCGCTCTTCTCCTTCGACCGGGGTTCGCCCAGCACGGGGACCGCCAACCACCCCGAGCTGATGCCCGTCTCGACCCAGGCCGGTGCCGACGCCTTCAAGTCCCTGTACGCCGACTGGACCCTGGGTTCGGGCACCAACTGGGACCAGGGGCTGTACGCGGTGGCCAAGGCCGAGCCGCACTACGACGCGGTCGTCGTGCTCACCGACGGCAACCCGACCTACTGGAACAACCCGCGCCGCGGGGACGGCTCGCACACCCACTTCGCCGACGTCGAGGGCGGCATCTTCGCCGCCAACGCGGTCAAGGCGGAGGGTTCCCGGGTCGTCGCGGTCGGCGTCGGCCGGGGTGTGGAGGGGATCTCGGGGCTGAACCTCCGGGCCATCTCCGGTACGGAGGCGTTCGACGGGACGAATCCGCTCACCGCGGACTACTACCAGACCGCCGACTTCGCGGGTGCCGGACAGGCCCTGACCGAACTCGCGCTCAGCAACTGCGCGGGGACCCTCTCCGTCGTCAAGCAGATCGTGCCCGAGGACACCACCGGTGAGGACGTCACCGGGGCCGTTCCGGCGGGCCCGGGCTGGGAGTTCGGCGCCGCGACCACGACGCCCGGCATCGGCGGACTGCCCGACGCCAAGGAGACCACCGCCGACGGCACCGGCGCCGTCTCCTTCGAACCCACCTATCCGGCCGGTACGGACTCCGCCGCCATCGATGTGACGGAGACCCAGAGACCGGGCTACGAGGTGGTGACCCAGGGCGGCCGCAACGCCGTCTGCACCGATCTCGACACCGGCGAACCGGTGGAGGTCACCAACGGCGGCACGCCCGGCGCCCCCGCCTTCGGGGTGGACGTCCCCCGGCTCTCCGCGATCAGCTGCACCATGTACAACCGGCCCCTGGCGGAGCCGGAGGCAGAGGTCACCGTCCACAAGGAATGGAGCATCGACGGGACGACGTACCCCCACGACGAGCGTCCGGACGGCTTCGACGCGGACCTCACCCTGACCGGTCCGGGCACCGCCGCCGCGACGCCCCAGGAGTGGGACGAGCCCCGGGGCGGCTACGCGGTCGGCGACACCACGACGATCGCCGAGACCACGACCGTGCCCGACACGTGCACCGTGGACGGCAGCCGCGTCGTCGAGGCCAACGGCAGCCCCGTGGACGCGGCCCTGCCGTACGCGGCCCAGCTCACGGAACCCGAGAACACCTTCACCGTACGCAACACCGTGACCTGCCAGGACGAGGACCAGGCCCGCCTGACCCTGGTCAAGCGCGTCGTCAACCACCACGGCGGGACCGCGGTCCCCGGCGACTGGACCCTGAGCGCGGACGGACCCGAGGACCTCTCCGGTACGAGCGGCAGCGAGGAGGTCACCGGGGTGGAGGTCCCGTCCGGCACCTACACCCTGGGCGAGTCCGGCGGGCCCGAGGGCTACCTGCCGTCCGGCTGGACGTGCACGGGGTCCGGGGGCGAGGACGTACCCGTCACCGACGACCGGGTGACGCTCTCCGCCGGGGACGACGTCACCTGCACCCTCACCAACAAGGACCGGGGCGGCTCCCCGTCCCCCTCGCCGTCTCCCTCCCCGCACCCCTCGCCCACCTGGCCGGGTCCGCACCCCACTCCGCCTCCCGGCGGCGGTGACCACGGAGGCGGTCACGGCGGCGGCCACGGAGGCGGGGGCGGGGAGCTCGGCCACACCGGCGCGGACGGCAAGGGCCCGCTCGCGCTGACCGCGCTGGGCTGCGTCCTCCTCGGCAGCGCCGTTCTCCTCGCCACGGCCCGGCGTCGCCGTCGGCGTCACTGACGAGCGGGCCCGCGCGAACGCGGCGAACGGCCCCGCCCCGGACGGAAGAGCGTCCGGGGCGGGGCCGTTCGCCGTGTCAGGGCCCGCCCCGGCGTCCGGCCCGGCGCCGTCGGCCTGCCCCGGGCCCGCTCCGCACGCTCCGGCGCCCCGCACGCGGGCGGGGCCGCCGCCCGCCCGACGGCGGATTCCCCGACGGCGCGGGGGCGTTCGACCCGGGCCCGCCCCGGGCAGAGTGCGGGGGGAGGACGGGGAGCGGCGCGCGGAACCGTGCGGCGGAGGCCGCGGGGCCCCAGGGGAGAGGGAGGGCGGCATGACGGGCGTCGTCGTCATCGGCGGAGGCATCGGCGGTCTCGCCACCGCGCTCTTCCTCGGGCGGCGGGGCCACCGGGTCACCGTCCTGGAGCGGGAGGGCCGCCGGCCGGGGCGGGATCTCGACGCGGAGTTCTTCGGGCGGCGGCGTCCGGGGGTGCCGCAGGCGGTCCAGCCGCACGGGCTGCTGGCGCCCGTGCGCAGGGTGCTGCGGGCGGAGGCGCCGGACGTGTACGAGGCGATGCTGCGGCTGGGCGCACGGGAGTACAACGAGCTGGACTGGTTCGCGGAGCGCCCGCCCGTACGGCCCGGGGACCACGACCTCGTGACCGTGCGGGCCCGCCGGATCGTGCTGGAGACCGCGCTGCACGACGCCGTCGACCGCGAACCGTCCGTCGAGGTGCGGCGCGCGGAACCCGCCGCAGGGCTCGTCCTCGCGGAGCAGCGGGGCGGGGCCGTCCCCCGGGTGACGGGCGCGCGCTCCCCGGCCGCGCGGTACGACGCCGAACTCGTCGTGGACGCGGGGGGCCGGAGGTCGCCGGTGCCGGGCTGGCTGGCCGGGGCGGGGTGCCGGGACGCGGTCGTGGAGAGCCACCGGACGGGGATCGCCTACTTCTCCCGCTGGTACCGGCTGCGCCCGGACGGGCCGCAGGGCCCGGGGCGAGTGAAGCCGGGTTCGGTGGCGGACTTCGCGGTCGGCGGGGTGTTCCCCTCGGACAACGGCACCTTCGCGGTGCTGCTGACGGTGTCCACCGCCGACCCGGTCCGGGGCGCCCTGCGCGATCCGGAGGTCTTCGAGCGCGCGGCCCGGACGTTTCCGGCCGTCGCCGCCTGGCTCGCCCTGCGGCCGGAACCGCTCTCCGGGGTGCTCGCGATGGGCGGTCTCGACAACCGCTGGACCGGGCTCTGCGACGCGGCCGGGCCCGTGGTCACCGGGCTGGTCGGCGTCGGCGACTCCGTCACGCACACCAACCCGACCCTGGGCCAGGGGGTGGCGCTGGCCCTGTGGGCGGCCCGATGGACCGCCCGGCACGCGGCCGGCGCCGCCGAGGACCCGGCGCGCTTCGCCGCCGCCCACCACCGCTGGGCCGTACGGACGCTGCGGCCGTGGTTCGACGTCCAGGTGGCCGTGGACCGTGCCAACGACATCCGGCTCCGGTCGTCGGCCGCCGCGCGGTCCCCGGAGCCCGCCGGCCCGTCGGGAGCCCCGCTCCGGTCCCTGACCACCGCGCCGTCCGCGGAGCCCTCCGCTCCCACGGCCCGTGAACAAGCTGCCCGTTCCGCCTGCTCCTGGGAGGACCCGGTCGTGATGCGGGCCCGTGCCCGCGTCCGCCATCTCGTCGAGAGCGCCGACCGGGCCTACGGCACCGAGGAGGTGCGGGAGCACGTCGCCCGGTGGCTGGCGGAGCGTCCGGACTTCGTCCCCGCGCTCGACGGGCCCGCCCGCGAGGTCTGGGAGGCGGCCGTCCGGGGGGAGGCGACGGGGGCGGCGCCGCCCCCGTATCCGGACTGAGGGCGACGGCCCACGGCGACGGCGCCGGTCCTCGGGGAGGGCCGGCGCCGTCGTGTCGTGCGGTCAGGCCAGGAGCTTGGTCTTGGCGCGCTGGTACTCGTCCTCCGAGATCGCGCCCTTGGCCTTGAGCTCCGCCAGCTTGGACAGATCGTCGACGTGTCCGCCGCCGCGCTGCGCGTCCGAGGTGCCGGCCGCGTCCCGTACGTACGCCTTGAACGCGGCCTCGCGGTCCTTCGCGTCCTTCATGTCGCGCTGCCCCATGGACTTGCCCCGGGCGATCACGTAGATCAGCACACCCAGATACGGCAGCACCAGGGCCAGGATCAGCCAGCCCGCCTTGGCCCAGCCACCGAGGTCGTCACTGCGGAAGATGTCCATGATGACCCGGAACAGCAGGAACAGCCACATGATCCAGAGGAAGAACCAGAGCATGGTCCAGAACAGGTTGAGCAGGGGGTAGTCGTCCATCGTCCACTCCTGGCGCAGCGTCGAAATGGCTGAAACTGAAATCAGTCATATCACCGCATAAAGCCCCTCGCCCGTTGGTGTGGTCCCCCCTCCGCCATGCGGGGGAGCAAGGGGGGCCGGACGAGGGGCGACGCGGCGCGGCGCGCGGCGCGGCGGCTACTTCTCCGGTACGGAAGCGGCCTCTGCGGCCTTCACCGGCTCCTCGGCCTCCGCGGCCTTCTCCGTGCGGGCGGCCTTCTCCGTGTCGGCGGACGCCTTCGGCTCGGGGGACGCCTCGGGCTCGGCGGCGGGCGCGGACGGAGAAGCCGCCGGGACGGTCGCCGGAGCGGCGGTCACGGCCTGCGCCGCCGTCTTCTTGCTGTGGGTCATGATGCCGATGAAGCCGGCGATGAAGCCGCTGATCAGGCCGGATATCGCGTGGTTGACCGCGTTGACCGACTCGCTTCCCGGGAGGCCGATCGCGAAGTAGTTCACGACCGCGCTCATCACCGCGCCCATGACCCCGCCGATGAGTCCGCCCGTGGCGGCGGCACGTACGGGGGAGGAGGCCGGGGCGGCCGGGGAAGCGGGGGCGTGATCAGAGGTGAGCGGTGCGGTCATCGTCGAGGGCCCTCCAGACGGGTTGCGATGAGAGGCCGGGAGAGGCGTTCGGGCGCGATGACATGCGCGTTCGGCGGCCTGCTCGCACGGGCAGCCCACCGGACCGGGGGATGCAGCAGTTACCTTGCGGCAGAACACGTGTTCCTTGCAACACCTTCTCAGTTTCACCACCTTGACGATCCGACGGGAAAACGGTCCCCGCTGGGCCTGGAAGGAGGCCCGCATTCCGCCCGCCAAGGCCGGGTGGCGGACCGCGTGTTCGTGCGGAGCCGTGCCTACTCCCGCTGGTCCAAGGGGTGTTGGGGCTCCTGGGGTGTGTGAGGGGTGTGTGCTTCTGGGTGTGTGGTGAGGGGGTTGGTGCGGGGGTGTGCAGTGGTACGGAGGGGGCGAACGGGGCGAGTGGTCATCGGCGCCCCGGGGATGCCGTAGAGTGGTGTTCACCGACGCGGGGTGGAGCAGCTCGGTAGCTCGCTGGGCTCATAACCCAGAGGTCGCAGGTTCAAATCCTGTCCCCGCTACTGAAACATCAGGCCCGGCACGCGCACAGCGTGCCGGGCCTGATGCGTGTACGGAGCCCGGACGACCGCGCTCCTTTCCCCCATTTGCCGACGAGGACTCGCCCCGCGCCCCCGCTCGGGGAAGCCTGGAGGCTGCGGTGGCGCGGCACCGGCCGCGGCCGTGGCGGCACCGGGCAGGAGGCCAGACAGGTGGGGACGCGGGAGCAGCGGCGGGCCGGGCCGGCCGGAGGCGTGGCGGCCCGCCGGTTCGTCCGCGCGCTTCCCGCGCTGATGATCGTCGGTGGTGTGCTGTTCGACGGGCTGACCCCGCCCCGGTACACCGCGATCCCGCTGTTCGCCGCCGCTCCGCTGGTCGCCGCCCCGTTCTTCTCGCGGGCCGGCACCATTCGGACGGGCGCCGCCGCGATGCTGGCCCTGCTCCTCCTGCGGATCCCGCACGGCGACCTGCCCGGCCCGGTGAACGTCATCGAACTGCTCACCGTCCTCACCGTCTCCGTCCTCGCCGTCCTGATCAACGGAGTCGTCCGGCGGAGCAACGAGCAGCTGGCCTCCGCCCGGGTCATCGCGGAGACCGCCATGCGGGCGGTGGTGCCGATCCCGGCCGAGAGCGTCGGGGGGCTGCGGGTCGCCGCGCGGTACGAGGCGGCGCAGGCGGACGCGTACGTCGGCGGCGACCTGTTCTCGGTGACCGACACCCCGCACGGGGTGCGGCTGCTGGTCGGAGACGTGCGGGGCAAGGGGCTGGACGCGGTCGGCGCGGTGGCGGTGGCCATCGGCTGCTTCCGGGAGGCGGCCGAGCGGGAGGACGACCTGGCGGGGGTGGCGGTGCGGCTGGAGCGGGCGCTGGCCCGGGAGTCGGAGATACGCGGGGGCCTCGACGCCTCCGAGGGGTTCATCACCGCCGTCCTCGCCGAGATCCCGAAGGGGGAGGGCCGGGTGCGCATCGTCAACCGGGGCCACCCCGAGCCGCTGCTGCTGCGTGCCGACGGGGCACTGGAGGTGCTGACGCCCTCGGTGCCCGCGCTGCCCCTCGGACTGGACCTGGGGGCGTGGCCGGACCCGACCGACGTGTGGGAGCTGCCCGCCGGCGCGACCCTCCTCTTCTATACGGACGGTCTCTCCGAGGCCCGTGACCGCGCGGGGGTCTTCTACGACCCCGCCGCCCGGTTGCGGGGCCGGATCTTCCCGGGCCCCGAGGAGCTGCTGACGGCGCTGACGGAGGACGTGCGCCTGCACACGGGCGGGGAGGCGACGGACGACCTGGCGCTTCTCGCCGTCGCCCGGCCCGCCGAGGGGCAGCCCGACCGGCGTAGGACGGTGCGGATCGTCGGCAGGGGAGGCGGCGGGCAGGGAGGCGGCGGCCGGGGTCACGCGCGGGGCGACGGACCGTAACCGAGAGACCCCACTCCGCATAACATTTGACGCACAGTCAGAATCCGAAGGGTCGTCGAGGGGCGATGAACTCGCCCGATTCCACCCGGTTGTGTCCCGTAAAGTCCAGGCCAAGGACGGGAACGATCAAGGGGAACAGCTTGGAATCGAGCCCGTCTGTCTATTAACGTTCGATAACGCAGCGCGGTTGTCCAGGCCGTCGTCAGTGGCGGCACCGTGCGCGAGCGCCGAATTCCGCAAGGGAACCGGGGAACCACCTACATGGGGTGAATCGGGCATCTCTGTCTCGTCCGTCGAGGCGGAGGAACCCGTAGGAGACCTTCCTGCTCCGAACCCGTCAGCTAACCCGGTAGGCGAGAAGGAAGGAAAGGAGTGCGCCTCCGTGGCGTCCAACAAGCCTGCCCCCGAACCCTCTTCCCGGTTCGGGTACGACTACGGCAACGACTTCGCGCCCGAGCGCGGGACCGATCGGGTCGATGCCTACGCGGCCGACTTCCGCGCCGAGGAGGCCGGGTCCGAGCGGGCTTGGGAGGAGTGGAACCCCACCGAGGAGTCCGTCCGTCCCGTACGCGGCAGGCACCGCGTCGCCAAGCAGCGCAATGGTCTGGCCCGCAGCTCCACCGTCCTCGGTGTCGGTGTCATCGCGGCCGTCGGAGCGGGTGGCATGGCCACCGCCCAGAGCAAGCCGCCGGTCTCCATTTCTCTTCCCGATTCGATCGCGGACAATCTTCCGGCCGCGAAGTCGCTGCCCGGGGTGGGCGCGCTCTTCTCGTCCGACAAGGCCGAATCCCCCGAGGAGAGGGCCGAGGCGGCCATCGCCGCCGCCCCGCTGACCTCCGCGGGTGTGACCACCGCCGAGGCCGAGCAGGGCACCACCGATGCCGGTGAGGCGCTGCGCGCCCGCATCCTCCAGCAGGCCGAACAGCAGCAGGACGCCGCCGCCGCCGAGGCGAAGGCCGCCGAGGAGAAGGCCGCGGCCGAGAAGGCGGCGGCCGAGGCGAAGAAGAAGCAGGACGCCGCCGAGGCCCGGCTCGCCGCCGAGAAGAAGAAGGCGGCCGAGGAGGCGGCGAAGAAGGCGGAGGCCCTGCGGCTGGCCAAGCTCGCCGCGAGCTACGCCATCCCGACCTCCTCGTACACGATCACCTCGACCTACGGCGAGGCCGGTTCGATGTGGTCCTCCGGCTACCACACCGGCCTCGACTTCGCCGCCCCGACGGGAACCCCGATCAAGGCCATCCACACCGGCACCATCACGTCGGCCGGCTGGTCCGGGTCCTACGGCTACCGCACCGTCCTGGAGCTGGAGGACGGCACGGAGCTGTGGTTCTGCCACCAGTCGTCCATCGGCGTCAGCGTCGGCCAGAAGGTCACCACCGGGGACGTCATCGGCAACGTCGGCGCGACCGGCAACGTGACCGGCCCGCACCTCCACCTAGAGGTCCACACCGCGGACGGCACCGGCGTCGACCCCATGGCCTGGCTGAACGCCCGCGGCCTGACCGTCTGACACCTTCCCCGAGGCGTACGGCGAAACCCCGGCAGCCCTGACGCTGACCCCCCGACGTCAGGGCTGCCGGTCTGTCCGCAGAGCCGTGCCCGTACGCCCGCCCGCAGACCTGTGCCCGCACACCCGCCCCTACGCACTCCGGCCGGGCAGGGGCGTGCCCGTCGGCGGGTCTTTGTGTACCGGGCACGGAATAGCGGCCCGGGTGCGGCGGGTTGTTCTCCCCATGACTTCTCTTCGCCCCCTCGGCACCTCCGGTCTCCAGGTCTTCCCGCTCTCCCTCGGCGGCAACGTCTTCGGCTGGACGGCCGACGAGACGCAGTCCTTCGCCGTCCTCGACGCCTACACGGCGGGCGGCGGCAACTTCATCGACACCGCCGACGCCTACTCGTCCTGGATCCCCGGCAACGTGGGCGGCGAGTCGGAGACCATCATCGGCAAGTGGCTCGCCGCGCGCGGCAACCGCGCGGATGTGGTCGTGGCGACGAAGGTCGGCGCCCACCCCGACTACAAAGGCCTCTCCGCCGCCACCATCAAGGCCGGTGCCGAGGAGTCGTTGCGCCGGCTCGGCACCGACCACATCGACCTCTACTACACGCACTTCGACGACGAGACCGTCCCGGTCGAGGAGATCATCACCGCGCTCGACCAGTTGGTGAAGGAGGGCAAGGTCCGCGAGATCGCCGCCTCCAACATCAGCCCGGAACGGCTGCGCGCCTCGCTGGAGTTCTCCGAGCGCGAGGGACTCGCCCGCTACGTGGCCCTCCAGCCGCACTACAACCTCGTCTCCCGCGACACCTACGAGGGCGAACTCCAGGAGACCGCCGCCCGCGCCGGGCTCGCTGCCGTCCCGTACTTCGCCCTCGCCGCCGGATTCCTCACCGGCAAGTACCGCCCGGGGGCGACCGTCGACAGCGCCCGCGCCGGCAGTGCCTCCGCGCACCTGGAGTCCGAGCGCGGACAGAAGGTGCTTGCCGCACTGGACGCCGTGGCGACCGAACGCGAGGCGGAGATCGCCACCGTGGCCCTGGCCTGGCTGGCCGCCCGCCCCACCGTCGCCGCGCCCATCGCCTCGGCCCGCACCGTCGAGCAGCTTCCCGCCCTGCTCGCCGTCGCCGACCTCCACCTGACGGACGCGGAACTGTCCCGCCTCACCGAGGCATCCGCCTGACCGCACGCCTCACCGACGCCCCCGCCCCGGCCGGCCCCAGGAGCCCTCAGCCCCTGGGGCCGGCCTGCGGATCGTACGGAACCGGGCCACCACCCTGAGGCGGAACCGGGCCTCCGTCTCGATACGGCACCGGGCCGCCGCCCTGATACGGGACGGGCCCGGCCCGGTACGGGGCCTGAGCGCCCTGATACGGGGGCTGACCGGCCGGATACGGGAGGGGGCCGCCCTGCGGTGGCACCGGGCCTCCCCGGTACGGGTACGGCCGGGGGCCGTACGCCTGGCCCGGGTACGGCGGGGGTATCGGCGGGGCGAAGCGGGGGCGGAGCCGACCGGTGGCCTGCGCCGCGTGCGCCAGGGCGGGGCCCGCCGTCGCCCGCCGCTGCCACAGGTGGTGCAGCAGCTCCAGCTCCCGTTCGGCGAAGTCGGGTCCGGCCGTGCCCCGGCGGGCCTGGCGGCGCAGGAACGCGAGGGAGGTCGCGAACGACTCGTACTCGGCGACCGTACGGGCCGCCGCCTTCTCCCGGGCCTTCGCCTCCTTCCGGGCCTGGGCCGGCGTCGGTGCGGGGGCGGGTATGAGCGGCGGAGCCGGGAAGGGGCCCGTCCCGGGGCCCGCCGGGAGGCGGCGCGCGATGTCGCGGGCCATGCCCCGGGCCCGCATCGAGGACAGGGCCGGCGGCTCGGCGGGCGACATCCAGCCCGCCGCCGCGTACGCCGGGAGTTCGACGCCCAGGGTGCGCAGATCCCGCTGCCGGGACCAGACGGCCAGCCAGGTCACCAGCCCGAAGGCCGGGACCATGAACGCCCCGTACACGGCGTAGAACCCGTACGGACCGAACGACGCCGATCCGTTCCACAGGGCGTGCATGCCCATGGCGAGGAGCAGGCCGAGGACGGGCGGTCCGAAGCGCCGCAGGCGCTGGTGGCGGGCGGCGCCTGCGGCGATGCCGAAGCCGATGCCCGTCAGCACGGTGAACAGCGGATGCGCGAACGGTGACATCACGGCGCGGACGAAGAACGTCGCCACCGTCACCGAGGCGAAGCCCGAGCCCACCTGCTGGTCCTCGCCGAAGGCGTTGCCCAGATAGAGGATGTTCTCCGTGAAGGCGAAGCCCGTGGCGGCGAAGCCGGCGATCACCACCCCGTCGACGACACCGCCGAAGTCCCGTCTGCGGAACAGGAAGAGCAGCAGCACGGCCGCCGCCTTGGCGCTCTCCTCCACCACGGGGGCGATGACCGTGGCGCCCAGCGTGTCCGCGTGCCCCGGGTCCGCCGTGGCCGTGGCG
Organism: Streptomyces sp. NPDC001515; assembly: GCF_053597115.1. Lineage (NCBI taxonomy): Bacteria > Bacillati > Actinomycetota > Actinomycetes > Kitasatosporales > Streptomycetaceae > Streptomyces > Streptomyces sp. NPDC001515. Next base: position 21,043 of record NZ_JBSFHN010000031.1, on the reverse strand, counting down.
ATCCACCGCGTCGCCATCGAATTGGCCAGGATCGCGATCAGGGCGGCCGCACAGGCCCCCCAGGCGAAGGCGAACAGCATCGTGCGCCACGGGCCCGGATCGACCCGGTCCAGCCAGCGGAAGGCCGTCATCAGCACCGGGACGGGCAGCACGGCCAGGCCGAGGCCGACGAGAAAGCCACGCGTCCCGGTCTGGTCGCGGACCAGGGCGAGGATCACCAGGCCGCAGAGCGCCAGCACCGTGAAGACGGCGACGACGCGGAGCGTCCGGCTCCGCCACAGCATGCCGACCCGGCGCGGCCGGTAGCGCCACTGGCCCCGCTCCGGCACGGCAGCCAGGATCTCGCCGACCCGCTGCTCCTCCAGCACCGGGACGGCGGGCTGCCGCTGCTGCACGGACCCGTCGGACACCCTTCGACCCTAACGACCGGGACTGACAACGGCCATGGCGCGGGAGCGACCCGTCCGGCGGGCGACGTCCCCGGCCCCCGGTCCGTCAGCGGCGCGCGAAGAGCAGGTCGTGGACCACATGGCCCTTGTCCAGGCCCTGGCCCTCGAAGCGGGTCAGCGGCCGGAACGCGGGCCGTGGCGCATAACCGCCGTCGGCCGCCGTGTTCTCGAAGCGGGGGTGCGCGGTCAGCACCTCCAGCATCTGCTCGGCGTACGGCTCCCAGTCGGTCGCGCAGTGCAGCACCGCGCCGGGCTTCAGCCGCTGCGCCGCCAGGTCGAGGAACTCCGGCTGGATCAGCCGGCGCTTGTGGTGGCGGGCCTTGGGCCACGGGTCGGGGAAGTAGACCCGCAGGCCGTCCAGCGCGTCCGGGGCCAGCATCTCGCGGAGCAGGATGATCGCGTCGCCGTTGGCGACCCGGATGTTGGAGAGCCCGTTGCGGTCCGCGAGGCCGAGCAGATTGCCCTGGCCCGGGGTGTGGACGTCCACGGCGAGGATGCCGGTGCCCGGGTCGTCGGCGGCCATCTGCGCGGTGGCCTCGCCCATGCCGAAGCCGATCTCCAGGACCACCGGGAGCCCGTCGAACAGCGCGGGCAGGTCCAGGACGCTCAGCCCGTCGATGTCCAGGCCCCACTTCGGCCAGAGCCGCTCCAGCGCGTTCTGCTGGCCGGTGGTGACCCGGCTGCGGCGCGGCTGGAAGCTGCGGATGCGGCGCTCGTGGTGCGAACCGGCCGGGTCGGCCGAGGGGCCGCCGGGGAAGCGGGGCTCGTGGCGCAGTCGGCGCGCGCGGTCCAGCGAGGCGGCGCGCAGCTCGTCCGGGATGCCGGCGGTGGCGGCGTCCTGGCCGGCCGGCGGTCCGGCGGGGGGCGTCGCGGGGGAATTCATGGGCTCAGACACAATGCCCTGATTCTACGGCGGGCGGCTTCCACCCCGTCGCCCGTGCCCGGAGCAGCGCCCTGCGTGCCACCTCCCGCCCGATGGGCAGCGCGGCCGTGGCGGCGGGGGACGGGGCGTTCAGCACGTGCACGGTGTGCGGGGCCTCGCGGATCAGGAAGTCGTCGACGAGGGTGCCGTCGCGCAGGACCGCCTGGGCCCTGACTCCGGCGGGGGAGGGGCGCAGATCGGCCTCGGTGACCTCGGGCAGCAGCCGGCGCACGGCCGTGGTGAAGGCGTGCTTCGAGAGCGAGCGGTGGACCTCGCCCGCCCCGTACCGCCAGTGTCTGCGGGCGATGTGCCAGGAGCCGGGCCAGCCGAGCGTGGCCAGCAGCTCGCGGGGGCGGACGACCGCGTGGCCGTAGCCCTCGCGGGCGAGGGCGGGGACCGCGTTGGGGCCGACGTGGACCCCGCCGTCGTGGCCCCGGGTGAGATGGACGCCGAGGAAGGGGAAGGCCGGGTCGGGCACGGGGTAGACCAGGCCGCGCACCAGCTCGGGGCGGGCCAGCTCGTAGTACTCCCCCCGGAAGGGGATGATCCGCATGCCCGGGTCGTCGCCCGCCAGCCGGGCCACCCGGTCGCAGTGCAGCCCCGCGCAGTTGACCAGCACCCGGGAGCGCACCACCAGGCCGTCCGCCGTGCGCACCGCGACGCCCCAGGGCCGCCGGTCGATCGCGGTGACCTCGGCGCCGAAGCGGATCACGCCGCCGGCGCCCCGCACCTCGGTGGCGAACCGGTTCGCCACCGCGCCGAAGTCGCACACCCCCGTGGTGCCCACCCGGATCGCGGCGAGGCCGCTCACGTGCGGTTCGCACTCGGCGATCTGCGCGGGGCCCAGCTCGCGCACGGGCAGTCCGTGCTCCCGGCCGCGCTGCACGAGGGCGTGGAGCCGGGGCAGCTCGGCGCGCTCGGTGGCCACGATGAGCTTGCCGGTCACCGCGTGCGCGATGCCGTGCTCGCGGCAGAAGTCGACCATCTCGGCGCCGCCGCGGACCGCGTAGCGCGCCTTGAGGGAGCCGGGCGGGTAGTAGATCCCGCTGTGGATCACCCCGCTGTTGCGGCCCGTCTGGTGGAGGGCGGGGGCGGCTTCCTTCTCCAGGACCGTCACCCGGGTGCCCGGCGCGCTCCGCGTGAGCGCGTACGCCGCCGACAGGCCGACGATCCCGCCGCCGATCACCAGCACGTCGCAGTCGTACGCCGCGTGCGTCATCACCACGCCACCTCCCACCCCGATAGTGCACTGACCCACTGACAACGCACTCAAACCCGTGCGGCACAGCGTGGCTCATCCGTGCCCTCGCGGCAGGGGCGGGGCCCGGCCGCCCCGGCGGCGGGCCGGACGGGTCCTACGGGACGACCCTTACGCGGGGGCGACCAGCAGCGGCCGGGCGCGTTCCCGCAGCTCGGCCACGCGCGGCTCGTCCCCGTAGGGCTCCAGCCGGTGCAGGAGATCGCGTACGTACTCGGTGGTGCGGGCCGACGAGATGCGCCCGGCGACCTCCACGGCCCGGGTGCCCGCCGCGCAGGCCGCGTCCAGGTTCCCCGATTCCAGCTCGGCGACGGCGGAGACGACCAGCCGCAGACCGTGCGAGCGGACGAACTCCTCGGTGGGTCTGGAGAGCGCCTGTTCGGTGAAGCGCCGCACCTGCCGGGGCGCCTTCAGATCGAGATGGCATTCGGCGGCGTCGGCGGCGAACCGGTCGTATGAGTAGAAGCCGAGCCACGACGGGTCCGCGTCGCCGTCCCGGGAGCGCTCCAGCCAGCTCTCGGCGGCCTTCAGCGCGGCCCCCGCGGCCGGCGCGTCGTTCGCCTTCGCGTGGGCCCGCGCCTCGACCAGGCGGAAGAAGCTCATGGTGCGGGCCGTGGCGAGACCGCGGTTGCGCTCGACGGCGGCCTGGGCGAGGTCGACCCCCTCGTCGGCGAATCCCCGGTAGGTGGCCTGGAGGGACATGGACGCGAGGACGTAACCGCCCAGCGGGACGTCGGCGGCGGCGCGGGCCAGGCGCAGTGCCTGGATGTAGTAGCGCTGTGCGGCCTCCTGCTGGCCGGTGTCGAAGGCCATCCACCCGGCGAGCCGGGTCAGCTCGGCCGCGGCCCCGAAGAGCGCCCGGCCGACCTCGTCGCTGTACGAGCCCAGCAGCAGCGGTGCCGCGTCCACCCGTAAGCACTCCGGGACCATGGACGAACGCCAGTCGCCGCCGCCGTACTTGGAGTCCCAGCGGCGGGCGTCCTGCGCGGCCTCGCGCAGTTTGGACACGTCGCTGTGGCCGACCCGCAGCGGCGTGGCGTCGTGCGCGGTGTCGGGACCCGGCTGCGACGGGATCGTCGCGCCGTACCCGGCGGGGGGCGCGGCGGAGCCGGGGACGAGGAGCGTGCCGGGGGCGCCGGGCGGCGTTCCGCCGGAGCCCTGCGCCCCCGACGCGCCCCGTGCGCCGTGCGTGCCCGGCGCGCCGTTCCGGGGCGCAGGGGCGGTCACCGCGGCCGTGGCGGCGCGGGCCACCGAGGGGTCGGCGGGAGATATCAGCCAGCGGGACGCGGGCGTCGCGTAGGCGCTGACCGAGAACGAGCCCGCCAGCGACTGCCAGATGCCGCCGCCGCCCGCCCGGCGTCCGGCCAGATCCAGCCGGTACAGCTCGGTCGCGGAACGGACCGCCTCGCCCACGTCGCGCGGGAAGGCCAGCCCGACCTCGGGCGCCGGATCGGCGTCGGCGAGCCCGATCTCGTGCAGCGGGACGGGCCGGCCGAGCTTGGCGCCGATCGCCGCGGCGATGAGATGGGGCGCGGCGCCCTGCGGCACCATCCCCTTGGAGACCCACCGGGCCACCGAGGTCTTGTCGTACCGAAGTGTCAGTCCGCGCTGCGCCCCGAGGTCGTTGACCCGCCGGGCGAGCCCGGCGTTGCTGATTCCCGCGAGGGCGAGAACGGTTCCGAGCTTGTCGTTCGGTCCGCGTTGCTCCCTGGACATGCGCCACCCCTCGACACACAGACGGCAGCCGCGTCACCGTTGCGGCGCGCGGCATTCGTACCGGGTTCTCCCCAGGGACGAACCCTGGCACACCGGCCGCACACGCATATGGCCGAGCCCCGAGGAATATGCCCCTGTGGCGAGAACATCAGTAAACCCAGCGTAGTTCGCCGCATCCCTACCGTTAAGGGCCGGACGTCCGGATGGCGGGATTGTTGTCCGTCCCGGCCACCCGGGGAGAGCCGGGTGACGGATGGGGCGCCGGGGGCGGGTGGGGCGAGCGGGGGCGAGGGGTCCGCGAAGGACCGGCGGAGGAAGCGAGGGGGCCCCGGGGAGGGGATGTGGAGCCCGCCGGCGGCCGGCCGCGGCGGCCGGGTCGCGGGGAACCGCGGCGGGGTCGCGGGTTGTCGGCGGAGGGGCGGTCGCGGCGCCCCCGTCGTACGGCTCCGCGCGTGCGTCCCGGCCGTGACCAGCGGCGGACCCCGGGCCGGCGCGGTGCGGCGCGGCGCCGGGCGGGCGGGGTCACGGCGCCGGGGAAGCGCTCCCGCGAGGGGTTCGGGCGTGCCCCGGGCGTGTGGCCGTGCGCCCGCCCGTGCGCTCTGGCCGGGGCCTGGCGGGAGCGCTTGCATGGGTGCTGCGTGGGTCGGCCCGTCGCTCGGGAAGCGGCGGGCTGGGGGAATCCCGCCGCCTCATTCCCCGCAGGCGGCGGACCGGTCCGGGAGGTGGGGCTCGCCTCCCGGACTGTGCGTGAACGGAAGAGCGGGACCGGTCGCGGAACGGTGTCCGCCCCGGCCGTCGAATGGGTGCGGCGGTCGTGGGGCGGATGCCGGTCCACCGGGGCCTCCCGGGATCAAACCGGGATGAACAGGCTTACGTGGGACGGTGATTGACCGCCCGACCGGTTCCCGCCCCTCCCAAGATTGGCCGGATGTTGTCGGTCCGACAGGGTTGGGCCGGGCGAGGCGCGGACATCGTCGCGCACGGCGTACGGGCGGCGCTCCGGCCGGGCCACCGCCGCCGGCCGGTTCTCCGGGGCCGGACAACCGGCCGGACCCCGGCCGCGGTTGATCACCGGGGCGACGCGCGCGGGCGGCACGCCCCGCCGGGGACCCGTCGGCCGTGCTCCGGCCCTTGCCAGGGGCGCATGCCCTCACGACGTGCGCCGTCCGCAGCCACTCCCGCACGCCGTTGTCGTGGCAGCATGTCCGCAACGGCGCCGCGCGTGACCGGAGTTCTCCCGCGACTGCTTCGCTGCGCCCCTTTGTCCACAGCCTGTGGAGGCGGCGATGCGTTGGTTGGTGGGTTGGAGCAGTATCGCCGCGAGCTTCGGCACGGCCGGTGCGGTCGGTGCCGACGACGACGCGCGCACGATGCACCCCGTGGGCTCGCAACTCCTGTGGGGGGACCCCGATCCCCTCTGGGCGGTCGGTGACTGGCGGCCCGACGAGATCCGCACCGTACGGGTGGACACCGTCGGGGGCGCGCCGCCGGCCCGGCTCGCCGTCCTCGGCTGCTGCGGCGCCACCGACGAACAGCTGCGCCTCGGACTCCTCTCGGCCCGGGGCGGTGCCCTGCGCCACCTCACCGCCTGGACCGGCAGCTACACGGCCGTCGTCCAGATAGGCCGCCGGATCACCGTCGTCGGGGACCTCGCGGGCGCCCGCCCCGTCTTCTACACCCCCTGGGCCGGCGGCACGGCGTACGCCACCGCCGCGCTCCCCCTCGCCGACCTCATCGAGGCCCAGCTCGACATCGGTCACCTCGCCGCCCTGCTGGCCTGCCCCGAGACCCCCGAGGCGCTGCGCGACGGCACCCCGTACGCCGGGGTCAAGCGCATCCCGCCCGGACACGCGCTGATCCTCCGCGAGGGCTCGCGCGAGATCACCGGTTACGAGGCGGTGGCCTCCCTCGCCGTCGCCGCACCCGAGGCCGACCCGGTCAGCGCGGTCGACGGGGTGCGCGACGCCCTGGTGGAGGCCGTACGGGCCCGGCTGCTCGCCCCGCGCCACGCCCCGGAGACCCTGCCCCCCGACCCGGGGCCGGTCCCCGGCATGGGCCCGGCCGAGCGCCGCGCGGCCCGGGGCGCGCCCGTCCCCGGCATCGGCGCCGACCTCTCCGGCGGCAGCGCCTCGGCGACGCTCGCCCTGCTCGCCGCCGGCCTCCCCGGACTGCCCGGCACGATCCTGGGCCACGGCACCGGGGCCGGGGAGCGACTGCTCGCGGTCACCTTCAACGATCTGACCACCCGCGCCCACGAGGACGAACTCGAACGGGCCCGCGCCATCGCCGCCAACCCGAGGCTGCACCACGTCGTGGTCGCCGCGGGCGAGGAGGCTCTCCCCTACGCGGACCTGGCGAACGGCCCGCTCACCGACGAACCGGCCCCCTCCCTGGTCCTCGTCGAGCGCCACCGCCGCAGACTCGCGGCGGGCAGCGCCGACCACTTCGTCGGCGACGGCGCCCGGCAGGTCCTGGACGCCCACCCGGCCCGCCTCGCCGATCTCCTGATCGACCGCAGACGCCGCCACCTGGTGCGCCCGGTCGCCGCCCTCGCCCGGGCCGAAGGCCCCTCCGCGCACTCGCTGGTCGTCCCGCTGACCGTCTACCGGGCCGCCCGCAAGCTGGCCCGCACCTCCTTCCGCACCGGCCTGGAGACGGCCGCCGGACGGCTGCCCGAGGCCAACCGCCTGACCCCCGGCCTCGACACCCCCGCCGACGCCTCCCTCGCCGCGCTCACCTGGTCCCGGCCGGGCCCGGCCGCCCGCTGGCTGACCGGGGAGGCCCTAGCGGAGGTCTCCGTCCGCCTCCAGGAGGCGGCGATCCGCCCGGCCTCCGTCCAGCGCCCCGGGGAGGCCCGCGCCCGCGCGGCCCTGGCCCGCCACGCCGCCGACCACCGCATCCTGGAACAGGCGGCGGAGGTGCGCAGCCAGCGCCTGCACGCCCCCTTCCTGGACAACCAGGTCGTCCGCGCCGCCCGCGCGGTCCCCGAGTCCCTGCGGGTCCAGCCCGGCGCCCGCGCCGCGATCCTGCGCCGGGTCCTGGCCGGTACGGGCATCCACGACCTGCCCCCCGGCTGGGGCGCCCCCTCCCACGCCACCTCAACGGCCGTCAACCGCACCGGCCTGCGCGCCGCCCTGCCCGAACTGATCGCCCTCTTCGACGCCCCGCTCCTCGCGGACGCCGGACTGGTCGAGGCCCGCGTCGTCCGCAAGGCGCTGCGCGCGGCCTCCGAGGGCGAACCCCTTCCCCTGGACGGCCTCGCCGACCTCGCCTCCACCGAACTGTGGCTCCGCCGCCTGGTCTCACGGCGCGGCACCTGCTGGACCGGCACGGCGGCCCCCCGCCAGCGCGCCGTCGCCGGCGGCGTCGCCCCGGCCCGCCGGTCCCTCCAACGCTGAGACCGGGGCGCGGGGTCGCTTCCCGGGGGCGTACGTCCGGTGCGCGCGTACGGAGGCACGGAGTCGTAACGCCAGTCAGCCGCCGCGTACAGCGTCCGGTGCGCGCGCCTACGGAGGCACGTGCGGGCGTACGTGCGCCTCGCGGGTCCCGTACGCGGAGGGCCACGGCCTGGAGGCGGTCGTCGCCGCAGGGGTGCGCGGCGCGGGTCCCGTACGCGGGGATCACGGCCCTTCGTACGGATGCCGGGCCCTCCGAGGCCGTATCCGTACCGGTGTCCGAGGGGCGGGACACAATGGCGGAGTGCGGTATCTGATCCTGGGCGTCACGGAGGCGCGAGACGAGAGCGGTGGCGTGCTGCCGCTCGGCGGCCCGCGCCTGCGCGCCCTGCTGGCCGCGCTCGCCCTGCGGCCGGGCCGCGCCGTGCCGGTCACCGAGCTGGTGGACGATGTATGGGCGGACGAGCCCCCGGCCGACGCCCCCGCCGCGCTCCAGGCGCTCGTGGGCCGGCTGCGCCGGGCGCTGGGGCGGGAGGCCCTGACGCGTTCCCCGGGCGGATACCGGCTGGCCGCCGGTCCGGACGACGTCGACCTGTACGTCTTCGAGAAGCTGGCCCGGCGGGGCGCGGCCGAGCTGGACTCCGGCACCCCCGAGACCGCCGCCCGCACCCTGCGCACCGCCCTCGGCCTCTGGCGCGGCCCCGCCCTGGCCGACCTTCCCGAGGGGGGCCGGGGACACGCTCTCCGCCCGGAGGCCCACCGCCTGGCCGCGCTGGAACGCCGTATCGAGGCCGACCTGCGCTGCGCGGGAGCGGAGGGCCCGGAGGGTCCGCGACGCTCCCCGGCCGACGGCGGTCCCGCCGGGCGGGCGGCGCCCGCGGCCGGGCCCGTGCGGGCCGCCGCTCCGGTGGCCGCGCCCGCACCCGACCCTGTCCCCACCCCCGCCGCCCTCGTCGCCGAGTTGGCCGGTCTCACTGCCGCGCACCCTTACGACGAGCGCTTCCGGGCGCAGCTCATCCGGGCGCTGCGTGCCGACGGGCGGCCGGCCGACGCGCTCGCCGCGTACGAGGAGACGCGTCGCACGCTCGCGGACGGCCTCGGCACCGACCCCGGACCCGAACTGACCGCGCTGCATCAGGAACTGCTCGCGCCCCCGACCGCGCCCGCGCACGCCCCTGAGCGGAAGCGGCGGCGGGAACGGGAAGGGGAAAGGGAAGCGGTTCCGGAACCGGAACCGGAACCGGTGCGTGGCAATCTCCGGCCCCGGCTCACCTCGTTCGTGGGGCGTGAACCGGAACTGGCGGCGATCCGCGAGGATCTGGCCCGGTCCCGGCTGGTCACGCTGACCGGACCCGGCGGTTCCGGGAAGACGCGGCTCGCCGAGGAGTCCGCCGCCCACGCACACCGTGCCGGGGCGGGGCCCCGGGACGTCTGGATCGCCGAACTGGCCCCGGTGGAGGACCCCGACGCCGTCCCCGGCGCCGTGCTCTCCGCCCTCGGGCTGCGCGAGACGTCTCTGCTGCGCGACGGCGGCCACGAGGGGCCGCTGCTGCGGACGGACCCGGTCGATCTGCTCGTCGACCGCCTCGCGCACGGCGGCGATCCCCGGCCGGTCCTCCTCATCCTCGACAACTGCGAACACGTCATCGACGCGGCCGCCGCGCTGGCCGAGACCCTGCTGACCCGCTGCCCGCGACTGCGCGTCCTCGCCACCAGCCGCGAACCGCTCGGCGTCCCCGGCGAGTCCGTCCGGCCCGTGGACCCGCTCCCCGCCGACCCCGCCCTGCGGCTTTTCACGGAACGCGCGCGGGCGGTGCGCCCCGATTTCGACCCCGTGCACGACCCGGCGCACGACCTCGCGTCCGTCGCGGAGATCTGCCGCCGCCTGGACGGGCTGCCGCTCGCGATCGAACTGGCCGCCGCCCGGCTGCGGCTGCTGGGCCCCCGCCAGATCGCCGACCGGCTCGACGACCGCTTTCGGCTGCTGACCGGCGGCAGCCGCACCGTCCTGCCCCGCCAGCAGACCCTGCGAGCCGTCGTGGACTGGTCCTGGGACCTCCTGGACGAGGACGAGCGCACGGCCCTGCGCCGGGTCTCCGTCTTCGCGGGCGGCTGGGACCTGGCCGCCGCCGAGGCCGTCGTCGGACCGGCAGGCCCCGGCGGGCCCCGCGCCGACACCGCGGACCTGATAGGCGCCCTGGTCGACAAGTCCCTGGTCGTCGCCGCCCCGGCGGCGGACGGCACGATGCGCTACCGCCTCCTGGAGACCATCCACGAGTACGCCACCGAGCGCTGCGCCGAGACTCCGGAGACACGGACCGCCGCCGAGTACGCCCACAGGGCGTACTTCACGGCTCTCGTCGAGGAGGCCGAGCCCCGGCTGCGCTCCGGCGACCAACTGCGGTGGATCCGAAGACTGGAGACGGACTTGGACAACATCCGGGCGGCGCTCCAGCGGGCCGTCGCCGCCGGACCGGCCGGCGAACCGGACGCGATCCGGCTGGTCATGGGCATGGCCTGGTTCTGGTGGCTGCGCAACTACCGCGTGGAGGGCCTGACCTGGACCGAGCGGACCCTCGCCCTCGGCACGGACCCCGAGGACGCCGCGGACCCCCGCTACTGGCCCCGGATGAACGTGCACATGGTGTGGTTCTTCCTGGGGATGGACTCCCGGGCGGCCGACGAAGACCCGGACGATCCCGGGCTCCAGGCACTCATGGGCCGCGTCGCGCAGGCGTTCGCCGGCTCCGCCGAGCAGGGCGCCCGCTTCCCCGGACTGCTCTGGCCGATGACCTCGTTCCTCACCTGGACCACGGCGGACGTCCGGCGGCAGATCGACCGGGCCGTCGACAACGCCCGTGCCCACGGCGGGGAGTGGGAGTACGGGATCACGCTGATGTTCCGCACGCACATGGTCGTCGACACCCCCGGCGGCATGCCCGGCATCGACGAGGACCTCGCCGAACTGCGGCGGCTGAGCCGCAGACTCGGAGACCGCTGGATGCGCGCCCAGGTCGCGAGCGCCGCCGCCGAGGCCCACATGATGCGCGCCCGCTACGAGGAGGCCCGCACGGCCTACGCGGAGGCGCTGCTGTTCGCCCGCGAGGTCGGCGCCCACGCCGAGGCCCCCTTCCTGCTGGCCCGGCTGGCCGAACTGTCCTACCGCACCGGCGATACGGCCGCCGCCGAACGGGACCTCGACCGTTCGGAGACCGAGGCGGACCGGCACCACACCCGCGACGCCACCTCGTACGTGCACTACCTGCGGGCCGTCATGGCGCTCCATCGCGGCGACCCGGCCGCCGCCCGCCGGTTCCTCGCCCTCGCCCGCGAGGCGAACGTGCGCGGCGGCCCCGCCTCCCACTTCGTCGTCATGCAGGAAGGGGTGTCGGCCCGGATCGCCCTCCACGAACCGGAGCCCGAGGGCGGTCCGGCGGTGGCCGTGCGCGCCCTGCTGGAGGCGCTGGTCGTGGCCAGGGACGCGCAGTGCCCCGAGATGGTCACCGGCTATCTGGCGGACGGGCTGGCCACCGCGCTGCCGCTGGTGGGCCGGACCGACGCCGCCGTACGCCTTCTGGGCGCCGCGGACGTCTGGCGGCTGCCCGTCCTGCGGGCCGAGGGCGAACAGGCCGAGGTGGACGCCGTGGCCCGCCGGGCCCGGACGGAACTCGGGCCGTCACGATACGAGGAGGAGCACGCCGCCGGGCGGGCCCTGACCCTGGACGACGCCATCGACCTGCTGAAGGGCATCACGGCGGACCTCCCGTAACTCGCCCTGCCCGCCCGGGACCTTCCGTAACTCGCCCTGCCCGCCCGGGGCCGCCCCACCACTGCCCCGTACCGGCGCATGCTGTTCCGCCCCGCCCCGCCCCGTCAGACGCAGGTGATGCGGGAGTCGGCCCAGTCGGCGAGCGTGACCGCGCCGAACGGGCCCGCTGGTTCGACGACGAGCCGGATGCGTTCCTGCCCCTCGATGCCGACGTCCACCGGTACGGCCGGGTCGTCGCCGTTGACCACCGGGGACTGCCACAGCCGCGTCCCGTCCCCGCCGAACACGGAGAAGCGCACGGAGCCGAGCCCCGGGGTGAGATCGTCCACGCCGACCATCGCCTCGTACCGCGTGCAGGACCGGTTGAGCTGGATGGACACCGAGGATCTGCCGTTGACGGTCACCCCGTGGGCGTACCGCGTGCCGCCGATCGACAGGCCGGACCGCTGCCAGACCCAGCTGCTCTCGCCGAGGACCACCTCGGGAGCCGAGTGGTCGCCGAGCAGGGTGTAGGCCAGCTCGTTGACCCGGTACACCTCGGGCGCCGGTGGGGGCGTGGGCGACGGTGTCGGGGTCGGCTCCGGCGCGGGAGGCGGAGGCGGCACCGGATGCGTGGGGGTCGGCGTCGGTGTCGGAGGCGGCGTCGGGGTCGGTGTCGGTGTCGGGGTGGGGGTTGGCGTCGGGTCCGGGACCGGGGCCGGCGGGGCGGGCACGGGGGGAGTCGGGGTGGGCTTCGGCGGGGTCGGGGACGGCACCGCGGGGGCCACGGCCGGGGGTTTGGCGACGGGCTTCGGCTCGGGACGGGGCTGGTCGTCCCCGACCAGGGCCCACACCAGCCCGGCCGCCGCCGCGACCGCTACGGTCGCCGCGATCCCGGCCTTCGCCGGGGCGCCGAGCCCCTCGGACACGGCGGCCCCGCCGGCGGACGAACCCGCCGAGGAGCCACTGCCGGTGGCCGCCGCCGCCGCGCCCGCACCGGCCGCCCCGACAGCGCCGCCCGCCACGACCCCGGCGGCCTTGAGCGCGTACCCGGCGGCGAACCAGCCGATGACCGCGACCGGGAGCAGCGCGGGGATGCCCGCGTTGACCTGGGCCAGCTCGCCCGCGGCGAGCCGGCACTTCTCGCACTCGTCCAGATGGCCGCGCAGCCCGCGCTCGGCCCGCATCCGCAGCCCGCCCCGGGCGTAGGCGCCGAGCCGGTCGGCATAGCGCGCGCAGTCGCCCCCGGCGGTCAGCGCCTGGCTCACATGGGCCTGGAGATACGCCTGCTTGAGCCCTTCCCTGGCTCGGCTGGCCAGCACCGACGTGGCGTTCGCGGTCAGCCCGAACAGCGGGGCGATGTCGCTCGGCGACTCCTCCTCGACGGTGGTGTGCCAGAGCACCGCCTGCCACCGCTCCGGAAGGCTCCGGAACGCCCGCATCGCCATCGACTGCTCGGCCTCGTGCATCGCCCGCACGTCCGCGCCGAGGTCGAGGGTGTCGGCGTCGGAGACCTCCGAGGTGCGGACGGCCTGCGCCGCGAACACCGCGAAATCGTCCACCAACTGCTCGCGCTTCGCCGTCTTCGTCCAGGCGGCGGCCACATGCCGGACGGCCGTCATCAGATAGGCCCGCACCGCCTCCTCGGGCCCCTTGCCGCCCCGTACCGCCTGGAGTGTCCTGGCGAACACCTCGGCCGTCAGGTCGTCCGCCGTGTGCCCGTCCCGGCAGCAGGTACGCGCGTAGCGGCGCACGGCGTCCGAGTGCCGCCGGAACAGCTCCTCGTACGCCAGGTCGTCGCCGCCCCGCATCCGCTGGATCAACTGGGCGTCCGAAGGCCCCGCGTCGCCGGGCACGGGGCTCGGCGCGGTGCTCCCGGATGCGCTCACGGGGGTCCGCTGCATGGGCACGGCCGCGGCCGCCGCGGCGTCGATCGCGCCGGCCCGCGCGGTGTCCGCCGCGTCCGCCAGGGTCTCGACGGGCGCGGGCGGCCAGGGTCCGGGCAGCACCGTGCCGCCGGCGTCCTCGTCGGCACCCGGGGCACGCGGCCCGTTCCGGCCCTCCGTCGTCCGGCGGCCGGCCGGACCGTCCGTGCCCGTGCCGCCACCGCTGGAGAAACCTTCGAGCGACTCTTCCTGCTGCCCGTCACCGCTCATCGCGGACGCCCCCGTATGCGCTTTTCGGCCCCGAATACCGGGCAAGCGTGCCACAGAGCGCGGGAGCCGCCGCCTTTCAGCCCCGGCAACCACTCATCCGGGGAGTTTTCCCGCAGGCGAGCTCTCAAAGGCACTCGTCAGGGGCAGGATTAACGGCACCTGTTGACGGCGCAGTTGGGGTGCAACGGCACGAGGTGGCCGAAGACCGCCCTTCTCCGGACACGCCCCGGGGCATCCCGAGACGCCCCCTTCGAGCACCCCGGGGCATCCCGAGACGCCCCCTTCGAGCACCCCGGGGCATCCCGAGGCGCCCTCTTCGAGCTCCCCGGAGCACCGAAGCCTCAACGCCCCGCCCCCGGCTCCCCGGTGATCGCCCCCCCCGGACGCGACGCCCCCGTATCCCGCCGGCGCGGCGCGAACGCCCCGTACCCGCCGGAGCAACGCGACCGGCTCGCACGCCACCAACGCGAGCGGCCCGCACGCCTCGCCGACGCGAGCGGCTCTCACGCCCCATCGGCACGGCGCACGAACACCCCGCCACCCCGCACTCCGCGCGCCGTACCTCCGGCTACTCCGGTCGCGAGCGCAGTCCCTCCAGGAGGATGTCGAGCAGCCGGGCCGAGGCGGCCGCCTGCTGTGCCGCGTCCGGCAGCGAGGGAGCGGCCGTGGCGATGACGAGCAGCACATCGGCCACCGTCACATCGCGGCGCAACTCCCCGGACGTACGCGCCCGCTCGACGAGCCGGCCCACGACCTCCAGCAGTTCGGCGGCGCCGGCGCCGAGGTCGTCGGCCTCCTCCGGGGCGGGGCGGCGCTCGGCCGCCCGCAGACCGGACGGGCCGACCTCCTGGCGCTGCTGGGGCACACGGGGCTCGTCACGCGGGTCACCGCTCTCCGAGCCCTGGGCGGCAGCGCTCTCACCGGCCACCGACGCCTCGTCGACGTCCACCCCGACGCGCAGTATCTGCGGAGGCAGCAGCCGCCCGGCGCCCGAGGCCACCGAGGTCCGCAGGAAGCGCGACAGCGCCGACCACGGCTCTTCCTCCTGGCCGAGCGCGGCGCGCGCCTGGGCCGTCAGCCGCGCAGTCTCCTCCTCGGCTATCCGGCGCACCAGCACGTCCTTGCTGGGGAAGCGCCGGTAGACCGTGCCGACACCGACGCGGGCGCGGCGCGCCACGTCCTCCATCGGTGCGCCGTAACCCAGTTCGCCGAACACCTCGCGGGCGGCGCGCAGGACGTGCTCCAGATTGCGCTGCGCGTCGACGCGCAGCGGTGCCGAGCGGCCGTGCGCGGGGGCCTGTGCGCCGAGCGCGGCCCCCAGCGTGCTCACGGTGCCCGCGACTGCCGCGGTGCCGTTGGCCCCGGTCCCGCTCGCCGTGCCGACTGCCCCGATTCGCCCGTTTCCTTCGGGTGAGAGCGCGGCCGTCGGCCAATGGGATTCCTGAATATGCATAACTGTTCCCCCGGTTATGACGTCTCCCCCCGGAGACTCCCGCCGTGTCTGTCGAGGGTGGATCGATGGTCACCGTCCGACACCCCGACGACATACGAACATAGTTGAGCCAGGGTCAATTCAGAAGAGGGCAGCCCGCCGGGAGCGCCCCCCGATCGGAGCAACCACCGCCCGCCCGGCGGCCCCCGGTTCGCCCGCACCCCTCCCCGTAACGCCTGACCTGCGGTACTTCCGCCCGACCGGCCGGAAAGGCGGAGGCGGTCCGCACGCGAGCTCCGGTCACACAATTTGCCGGGCCTGTGGACAAACTCTTGTGCACGTTGCGTCATGGGGTGGTGATGGCCTCAGAATCCGGGGGAACAGCCCCCGGCCCCCAGCCGGGAGCGCGCATTCTCGTCGTCGGCGGCGGCTACGTCGGCATGTACACCGCGCTGCGTCTCCAACGGAAGCTGAAGGCGCGGCTGAGAAGCGGCGCGGTGGAGATCGTCGTCGTCACCCCCGACGCGTACATGACCTATCAACCGTTCCTCCCCGAAGCGGCCGCGGGCTCCCTCTCGCCGCGCCACGTGGTCGTCCCGCTGCGCCGGGTCCTGCCGCACTGCACGCTCGTCGTCGGCGAGGCCCGGCGCATCGACCACGTCAAACGCACCGCGACCGTCACCACCCTCGCCACCGGCGAGGACGGGACCGGCGCCGTGGAGATCGCGTACGACGAACTCGTCCTGGCCCCCGGCTCCGTCTCGCGCACCCTCCCCGTCCCCGGCCTGGCCGACCACGGCATCGGCTTCAAGACGATCGAGGAGGCCATCGGACTGCGCAACCACGTCATCGAACAGATGGACATCGCCTCCGCCACCCGCGACCCCGAGATCCGCGACGCCGCCCTGACCTTCGTCTTCGTCGGCGGCGGCTACGCCGGAGTGGAAGCGCTCGCGGAACTGGAGGACATGGCCCGCTACACCGCGCGGTACTACCACAACATCAAGCCCGAGGACCTGAAATGGATCCTCGTGGAAGCCACCGGCCGCATCCTTCCCGAGGTGGGGGAGTCGATGGGACGGTACGCCGTGCGCGAGCTGCGCGGCCGCAACATCGACGTCCGCCTCGACACCCGGCTGGAGTCCTGCGAGGACCGTGTCGCCGTCCTCAGCGACGGCTCCCGCTTCCCGACCCGCACCCTTGTGTGGACCGCCGGGGTCAAACCCGCCCCGCTGCTCGCCGAGACCGGCCTGCCGCTCGACGAACGCGGCCGGCTGCGCTGCACCGCCCGGCTCACCGTCGAGGGCACCCCGCACGCCTGGTCCGCCGGCGACGCCGCCGCCGTCCCCGACCTCACCTCCGGCACCCCGGACGCGCGCACCGCGCCCAACGCCCAGCACGCCGTCCGCCAGGCCAAGGTGCTCGCCGACAACCTCGTCGCCACCCTGGACGGCCGCCCCACCGAGGAGTACCGCCACCGCTACGCGGGATCCGTCGCCTCCCTCGGCCTCCACAAGGGCGTCGCCCACGTCTACGGCCGCCGGATCAAGGGCTACCCCGCCTGGCTGATGCACCGCACGTACCACCTGAGCCGCGTCCCCACGTTCAACCGCAAGGCCCGGGTGCTGGCCGAGTGGATCCTCGCCGGACTCTTCACACGGGAGATCGTCTCGCTGGGCTCGCTGGAGCATCCCCGTGCCGAGTTCGAGATCGCCGCGGGACGGCATCCCCGCCCGGACGACGACGACTGTCAGTAGGGTCCGACACACTGGACGTGTGACCATAGGTGGGCTCACATCTGCACAGAGTGACCCGGCCGGCAGCGACCGACAGTGACCATCCAGGAGACCGTCCCAGGGGCAACGGACCACCAGCACATACTTGTGACGCCCCGGCAGAGGAAGCAGCCCGCCCGAGCGGACCAGACCGACACACGAGGCCATAGATTCCGTGAACTTCACGCGTTGGAGCGCCCGCCTACCCGGTACGCAGCGCAGAGCAGCCCGGGACGACCGCAGCCCCGTTCCGGCGGCCCGCGGTGAGTACGCACAGGCGGACACCGATTCGAGCCCTCCCCCCGGCGGTCCCGACCACGCCCCCGACGGCACCGGGGCCCGGCCCGGCGCACCCGCCCCCGAGGACCTCTCCGTCCGCGACATCCTCGGCCGGCTGCCCGCCCTCGTCGCCCTCGTGCACGGCCCCGAGCACCGCATCGCGTACGTCAACGACGCCTACACCGCCGCGTTCGGCCCCCGCCCCCCGGGCGTCCCCGCCGCCGAGGCCATGCCCGAGCTGACCGAGCTGAGCCTGCTCCCGCTCATGGACCAGGTGCTGCGCAGCGGCACCCCGAGGACGGTGAAGTCCCGCAAGGCCGGCAGCGGCAGTTCGTACACCGTGACCTGCACGCCGGTCCGTGGCGACGAGGAGAAGGGGTACGAGGGCGGAGTCCTCGTCTACGCCGCCGACGTCACCGACCACGCGGAGGCGGCCGAGCGGCTGCGCGCCAGTGAGCGCCGCCACCGCGAAACGGCCGTCACCCTCCAGCGCTCCCTGCTTCCGCAGGAGCTGGAACACCCCGACGACCTGCGGATCGCCGCCACCTACCAGCCGGGCGGCACGGACGCCGCGGTCGGCGGCGACTGGTACGACGTCATCACCCTCGGGGCGGGCCGCACCGCACTCGTCATCGGGGACGTCATGGGACGCGGGGTCCGCGCCGCCGCCGTGATGGGCCAGCTGCGCACCGCCGTCCGGGCCTACGCCCGCCTCGACCTCCCGCCGCACGAGGTGCTCCAGCTGCTCGACGGCCTCGCCGCCGAGATCGACGCCAGCCAGATCGCGACCTGCGCCTACGCCGTCCACGACCCCAATGAGGGCCTGCTCGTCTACGCCTCCGCCGGGCATCTGCCGATCCTCGTGCGCGACGAGGACGGCACGGTCCGCCGCGCCGAGGACCCGACCGGCCCCCCGCTCGGCACCGGTGGCTGGATCCACACCTCGGGGACCATCGCCCTGCCGCCCGGCTCCACCGCCGTCCTCTACACGGACGGACTGGTCGAACGCCGCAGCGAGGACATCGACGAGGGGGTGGCCGCCCTGGAGCGCGCCCTGGCCGGCGCGAAGGGCGCACCGCAGGTGGTGTGCGACCGCCTGATCCGCTCCCTGAACGTGACGGCGGAGCACGACGACGACGTGGCGGTCCTGGTCGTCCAGCACCCGGCCCGCACGGGCCCGGCGGCCGAGCTGTTCCACAACGCCTCGCTCGATCTGCTCGGCGGCATCGAGGCGGCCCCGCGCGCCCGCGCCTTCGCGACGGGCGTGCTCACGTCATGGCGCTTCCCGGTCGAGCTGTGCGACCTCGGCGTCCTGGCGGCGGGCGAGCTGGTCGCCAACTCGCTCCAGCACGGGACGCCGCCGATGCGCCTGGGCCTGCGCCGCACCGACCGCAGGCTGATCATCGAGGTCACCGACGGGGACGACCACCTGCCGCGCCGCCGCCGCGCGGAACCGGGCGACGAGGCGGGCCGGGGCATCTCCATCGTCGCGACGATCGCCACCTCCTGGGGCAGTCGCCGCACTCCGGGCGGCGGCAAGGCCGTCTGGTGCGAGTTCGACCTGCCGCGGTAGCCGCCCGCCCCGGAGGGCCGGTCAGCGCGCGGTGGCGACCGGCGGCATCTCGGCCGGCGCGTTCTCCGGCAGCGACACGGCCACGACCCGCGACGGCACGGCCGCGAGCGAGGGCTGGTCCTGTACGGGGGTGAGCCGCTTGCCGAGCCGCAGCGCGAGCACGGTGATCCCCAGCGAGAACAGCACGAACGTGACGATGTACGGACCGTGCAGCGAGGCGCCCATCGGGCCGCCCACGGCCGGGCCGACCGCGAGCGCCAGCTGCTTGCACAGGGCGAACGCCGAGTTGTACTGACCGACCATCGACTCCGGCGCGAGATCCGCGACCAGCGGCGCGACCGTCGGCGACAGCATCGATTCACCCAGTCCGAACAGCGCGTACGTGGAGATCATCGCGGCGGTCGCCATGGTCTGGCTGCCGTGGCCGAGCCCGGCGTACCCCGCCACGATCCAGGCGAAGGCCCAGATCAGGCCGACCGAGGCGATCACCCGCGTGCGCTTGCGCCGCTCCACCAGACGCAGCACCACGAACTGGGCGACGACGATGACGGCCGTGTTGGCCGCCAGCGCGATGCCCAGCGTCGAGGGCTGGATCCCGGCGGCCTCGGTGCCGTAGGCCGCGAGCCCGGACTCGAACTGGCCGTAACAGGCGAAGAACAGCACGAACCCCAGGACGCACAGCCGCACCATCGCCCGGTGCGACAGCAACTGCCGCATGCCGCCGCGAGGCGCCGCGCCCTCGGTGGCCGCCGTGCCGGTGACGACGGCAGGGCTACGGGGCATGCGCACGGTCGCCGCGATGACGCCGAGCACGACAAACATGACGGCCTCGACGAGGAACAGCAGCGTGAAGGAGGCCGGACGGGCGGTGTCCACGATCTGCCCGCCGACCAGACCGCCGATCCCGAGCCCCAGGTTCTGCAGGAAGAACTGCATGGCGAAGGCCCGGGTCCGGGTCGCGGTGCCGGTGCAGCGCACGAGCATGGTGGCGAGCGCAGGCTGCATGACGGCGGTGCCCGCGCCCAGCACGGCGGCGGCGAGCACGGCGGTGGTGACCTGGGCGGAGAGACCGAGCGCGACGGCACCCACGGCGGCGATGCCGGAGGCGCCGACGAGCACGGGAAGCGGCCCGCGCCGGTCGATGACCCGGCCGGTGAACGGAAGCACCGCCAGCGCCGCCATCGCGAAGACGGCCAGCACGACTCCCGCCGTACCGGCTCCCAGATCCCGCACCTGCGCCACGTAGACGTACAGATACGGAACGGTGAACCCCAGCCCGAACGCGCTCAGCGCGCTGCCCAGCTGGATCCGCCGCAGCGCCGCGCCCATTTCCCTGGTCACACTCACCTTCCTCAAGGTCTCGAACCACGTCATCGAAAGACTCGAACCCGAAGACTTTAGCACTAAAGTTAGAAGCTCAACAATTCAAGGTGAAGGACTTCGATGCCTGTGGGTGGCGTGCCATACTGCGCGCCATGTCCGACACCACCGAGCCCGGCCCGCAGGAGCCGAGCCTCGACGAGCAGATCGCCGCCTACCAGCGCGAGTTCCGCGACCTCGACCCGCAGGTCGAGCAGGTCGTCTCGGCGCTCGGCCGGCTCAACCGCCGGATGAACGTCGCGTACGGACGACAGGTCGCCGCCCTCGGCATCAGCAACGCCGAATGGGAGGTCCTCAAGACGCTGGTCCTGTCCGGCGCCCCGTACCGCCTGGGACCGGGCGAGCTGGCCAAGCGGCTCGGACTCACTCCGGCCGCGATGACCCACCGCATCGACCGCATGGCGGGCGAGGGGCTGGTGACCCGCGACCGCGACGAGACCAACCGCGTGCGTGTGATCGTCGAGCTGACCGACGAGGGCCGCACCAAGTGGCTGGAGGCCATGCGGATGGCCACCGACTTCGAGGAGGACCTGCTCCAGGACCTCTCCGGCGAGGAGCGCGGCGTCCTCGGCGAGATGCTGATCCGCCTGCTGCGCCGCGTGGAACACGCCCAGCCGGACGCCGGCGGCCGCCTCACCGACCTGGACTGAGACCCTCCCCGGGGAGGGGTTGACACGACCCTCCCTGATCCGTAAGGTTCTTCGAGTTGTCATCGAGCCGTAACGGTTCTCCGACAGCCGATCCCGCCGCATCCGCGGCAACCAACTCTTCAGCACGACCTCCCGCACGGGACAATTTCGGCATGCCGAAATTCAGTTGCGAGGCTCGATTATGAGTCGCCGGGAGAATCCGCTAAGGTTTTGGACGTCGGAAGGGCCCAACAGCCCGGAGGACAAGCCCCGCTGACTGGGAATCAGGCCCGAAAGGATCTGATAGAGTCGGACTCGCCGGAAAGGGAAA